>JAEZJA010000046.1 GCA_023415895.1 Bacillota bacterium | reverse complement strand
ACATAATAATACCAAACATTGTAAATTATTTCAATAGAAACCCCAAATAAACAAAATAATCCCAAGCTTACACGCAAAATACCCGCCGGAAATCCGTGTATTAAACGGATTGCACCGGCGGGTATTGACGATATACAGCGTATCTTACGCGTCGATTTTATTGAGATTCTTATCCGAGAAGGTTACGGCGTAGGTTTTCTCCAACGCTTCATAGTCTTGGGAATACTGGTTGCTGACAAGGGCGCTGGTGACGGCGGATTTCCACGCGGGGACGCCATTGCCGTCAAAATACATGATGTGGTAGCCGTAATCGGTCTGGATGATGCCGGTGTCCCCTGTGGTGCGGGTGTCATCGTAGCACCAGGTTTCGAATTCTTCGACCATGGTGCCTTTGGCAACGTTTTCATACAGTCCGCCGTTGTTCTTGGAGCCGGGGTCATCGCTGTACTGCGCGGCTAGCGTTCCAAAGGCTTTGGCTGACTGTTCCCCGCTCTGGTAGGAGGCGAGAACTTCTTCGGCCTTGGCTTTTGCGGCAGTCGCCGAGCCGTAGGTGTCGGTTGACAGCAGAATGTGACGGACGTTTTTGGTGGCGTATTCCTGACGGGCGGGAAGCGACACGAGGTAATAGGTGGTGTACGAATTGGTGCCTTCAATGACGGTTGTATCACCCACCGCGCGTCCCTCGGCAAATGCCCAGCCCGTCAGCGTACTCGATTCGGTATAGGCGTAATCTTTGGTCAGTGTCGTGGCAAGGGCTTGGTCAACGGCGGTCTGGATTTCGTCTGCGGTCTTGTCGCTGCCTTCATAGGTGGAACGCAGATAGGCGGTCAGCTGCGTATCAAACGCCTCGGAGGTCTTGCATTTGGCCAGAGCGTCCGCCTGCGCCTTAGTGGCGGCGTTGATAGCGCTGGTCTCATCGGCAGTGGCATCCTCGGGAATCGTGGAGGTAAAGGTATAGCTCTTATAATCACAATAGAGATAGGAGTTTTTATTACTCTCGTAGTAGCTGTTGATCTCGTCGTCGGTGAACGTGTAGCTATCCTGCATAACGTTGTAATACTTGGAGGCCAGATTGGACAGCTCTAGGCATCTGCGGATATCGCTCTCTCTCACGCCTTTGCCATAGGTGTCCTCAATGTAGGCGGCAACCGATTTTCCGGCGTCTTTGGCGGCTTTTTCGATGTTGGTGATGGAGTCTTGAATGCTCGCCTTGTCGTCGTCCTCTAGGGAAACGCCGGCTGCCTTGGCCGCTTCGGCCAGGGTGACAAGCTGCTGTACCGAGGACTTGGTGGATTGCATGATGACCTCAAACCAGGTCTCTCCGCTCGTGCTGGTCTGATCTTTTAAAGAGGTATCCGTTTGGATGGAGCTGGAATAGCTGCTCAGATAGCTCTGGTAGGTGGAACGGAAGAAATAGGACATCATAGCGTTGTCCAGCTTCATATTGGCCGATGTGACCGAAACCGTATGGCGCAGGAAATAGCCGTTCGCCGATAAAATGCGAACCCCCACGACCCCGGCGACAATCAGTACGGCGCACAAACCGGAAATGATCGCCGTAAGGCGATGAACCTTTTTCTTATGTTCCAGCCGCTGCTGCTCTATGAGACGTTCGTTTCGTTTTTGCTCCTGGTTGATGCGCTTGCGTGCGCCCTTCCCCATTTTCAACAATCCTTCCTTGCTTTTGTGGTATTTTCTTGGCCGCGGAGCCGTTGGTGCCTATTGTATTCCAGTGTACACGCACTGCTTGTCTGCTCGATGTATAAAATATAAAGGATTTGTAAAGATTCTGCAAGGACATTAACACCGAAATTGTGATATTTGAAGAAAACAGAAGAAATCACGCGATAACTTCGGATAAGTATAGAATTTATCCGAATTCAGGGAATTACCGGCTTGAAGAGATCGGAATAGAATGGTATAGTGTATTCCATAGTAATACACTAGTACGCGGGAGGTGTACAGCATGAATGAAAACTGCGGAAATCATGGGCTTCTTTTGGTGAATGCGGCCGTACTGCCCGATGTGTTTACTCATGTGGTCGAGGCTAAGCAAATGTTGTCCACCGGTAAAGCCTCCTCGGCGGCCGAGGCCGCACGCATGGCAGGCATTTCCCGGAGTGCTTTTTATAAGTATAAGGATGCGGTTTTTGCCTATGATGCGCAAAAATCGGGACGCATATTGACCGTGCATCTCGTTCTACGCGATCAGCCCGGCATCTTATCACAGCTTCTGTCATCCTTCGCGGCGGCGGGCGCGAACATTCTGACGGTCAATCAGAACATTCCGGCGGGAGGAACGGCGTCGGTGTCGGTGTCCGCACGTATTGATCTGCTGAAAATGCCGGCGGATGATTTTATGCAGTCGCTGACGGGCATTGAGGGCGTAGAACGCATCGTTCGTTTCTCGGGTGCGGAGCTTTAGCGTAACCATTGGTTTAGATAGAGAAAGGCAGGCAGGTATTCATGGTACAGGTTGCAATTATGGGGTACGGAACGGTCGGATCGGGCGTTGCCGAGTTGCTGATGAAAAATGCGAAAAGCATTGCACATAAGGCGGGAGAACCCATCGGGATCCGGCGGATACTCGATCTGCGCTCTTTCCCCGATAACCCGTTGGCAGACCGGTTCACAACCGATTTTGAAGAAATTCTGAAGGATCCGGAAATCCGCATTGTTGTGGAGACGATGGGCGGACTTCATCCGGCTTATGACTTTGTCAAGAGATGCCTGCAAAACGGCAAGAGCGTGGTGACCTCCAACAAGGAACTGGTGGCGGCCAAGGGCGATGAGCTGCTGGAGATCGCGCGCGCCAACAACCTCAATTTCCTGTTCGAGGCAAGCGTGGGCGGTGGGATTCCCATCCTGCGTCCGATTGATCAATGTCTGGCCGCCAACGAGGTCTATGAGATTGCGGGTATTCTTAACGGCACCACCAATTTCATTCTCACCAAGATGATTCATGAAGGGATGGCCTTTGAAGATGCGCTGATCATGGCGCAGAAGCTGGGGTATGCTGAGCGCAATCCCGCCGCCGATGTGGAGGGGCTGGATGCCTGCCGCAAGATCAGCATTTTGGCCTCTCTGGCCTTTGGCAAGCATGTGTATCCCGATCAGGTGCATACCGAGGGCATCACGAGCCTGACGCTGGAGGATGTGCGCTATGCCCACGCCTGGGGTGGTGTGATTAAGCTGATCGGCCGGGCGTGCAAGCGAGAGGACGGACGACTGGACTGTCTGGTGGCCCCCATGGTGCTGCCGCACGACAGTCAGCTTTCCGAGGTCAACGATGTGTTCAACGGCATCATGGTGCGTGGCGACGCGATCGGTGACGTGGTATTTTACGGACGCGGAGCGGGAAAAATGCCTACAGCAAGTGCTGTGGTCGCCGATATCATTGATGAGGTCAAACATCTGGGTGCGCGCAAGTATTTGTTCTGGGAGCGCGGACAGGATGGCTATGTGGCCGATTATCGCCAGATGGACTGCGCCTTCTTCCTGCGGCTGCGCAGCGGTGATCGGCAGGCGGTGGTTTCGGCGCTGGAGGCGGCGTTCGGGGCGTGCCAATTGGTTACGGTGGAGGATGCGCCAGCGGACGAATTTGCGCTTGTGACACCGCTGATCAACCTAAATCGGCTGGAGGAAGCATTGCAGGGCTTGACAAATGTTTCGATCATTAGTAAGCTTCGAATGGCGGATTGAGTTTTTCGAGCGTTTCCTCTGCAAAGAGAGATGGGATTTCGCATATGATAAAAGTAACGGTACCCGCTTCGAGTGCCAATCTGGGAGCCGGTTTTGATGCGCTGGGCCTTGCGCTGACGCTGTACAACCGGGTGTGGATGGAGGAGGCCGATGCGTCCCCCAATGCCCCGGAATGCCGAATTGAATCGGTCGATGGGGTGGGCATCCCCTTGGACGAGAGCAATATGATCTACCAGACGGCAAAGATTCTGTATGAGCGGTGCGGGCATCCCTTTCGGGGGCTGCACATCCGACAGGAAAACAATATTCCCATGACGCGTGGATTGGGGAGCTCCTCCGCCTGTTTGGTGGCCGGTTTGCTCGGCGCCAATACCCTGCTGGGCAGTCCACTGTCATCCACCGACATCGGTGATCTGGCGGCGGCGCTTGAAGGGCACCCCGACAACACCGCTCCTGCTCTGCTGGGGGGGCTGGTGACCTCGGTAATGGAAGGCGGGCGGGTGTATACCGTCAGCGTGCCCGTGTCCGAACGGTTCCGGTTCGCCCTCTTCATCCCTGATTTTGAGCTTAAGACCGAGGTCGCGCGGTCGGTGCTTCCCAACCAGGTTGCCCTCACGGATGCGGTGTATAACCTTTCGCGCACGGCGCTGATGACGGCCTCTCTGTTTTCGGGAAGACTTGAGAATTTGCGGGTGGCTGTGCAGGATCGTCTGCACCAACCCCATCGCTTCCCCCTGATTCCCGGAGCCGAGCAGGTATTCTATACCGCCTATGAGCTGGGGGCCTATTCGGTGTCCATCAGCGGTGCAGGGCCGTCGGTGCTTGCGATTATTGATCGCGACAACGTGGCCTTTGAGCAGCAGGCGCGCGGGCTGCTTATGCAGACGGGACTTACCGGCTGGCAGGTGCAGCTTCTGGACTGTGCCCAGGACGGTGCGTCCGTGGAATTTGTATAAACAATAATGATGGTGTGTCAACGCTGCACATTCTCTTGATTTAAAGCAGAAAGGTTTGGTATTTCGATGCTGGTAGTACAGAAATTCGGCGGCAGCTCCGTCGCCAATGCCCAAAGGGTGTTTAATGTTGCGCAAATCGTGACCGACAAATACAAGGAAGGGAACGATATCGTCGTCGTGGTTTCGGCTCAGGGCGATACCACGGACGATTTGATCGATAAAGCCAAAGAGATTAATACACACGCCAGCCGCCGCGAGATGGATATGCTGTTGTCGGCCGGTGAGCAAATTTCCATTGCCCTGTTGGCTATGGCGATTGAGAAGCTGGGGTATCCTGTAATTTCCCTGCTGGGTTGGCAGGCGGGCTTCAGCACCAATTCGACCTACGGTGCGGCACGCATCAAGCGTATCCAGACTGAGCGCATTCAGGCCGAGCTGGACAAGAAGAAAATTGTGGTGGTCGCCGGTTTCCAAGGCATCAACCGCATGGGCGATGTCACGACGCTGGGTCGCGGCGGATCGGATACGAGCGCAGTCGCGATTGCCGCCTCGATGCATGCCGACTTGTGCCAGATCTATACCGATGTGGAGGGTGTGTATACGGCTGATCCGCGCAAAGTCGTCAATGCGCAAAAGCTGGAGGAGATTACTTACGACGAAATGCTCGAACTGGCGACGCTCGGCGCCCAGGTGCTGAACAATCGCTCGGTGGAAATGGCGAAAAAATACAATGTGGAGCTTGAGGTTCTGTCAAGTTTAAATCGGGTGCCCGGCACCAAGGTCAAGGAGGCCGCTAAAATGGAAAAAATGCTGATCAAGAGCGTCGCGAAGGACGCCAATGTTGCGCGTATCATGATTGTGGGAATACCCGATGAACCGGGTATTGCTTTCAAAATTTTCTCACGGATTGCCAAGGCGCACATCAATGTGGATATCATCCTGCAGTCGGTCGGACGTGACGGCACCAAGGACATTACCTTCACGGTCGCTGAGGATAAGGGGCAAGAAGCGGTGGCGGTGCTGCAAGAATATTGTGACATGGTCGGCGCCAAGAGCCTGACGGCGGATACCAGCGTGGCCAAGATTTCCGTGGTCGGAGCGGGCATGGAGACTCACGAGGGAGTGGCGGCCCGTATGTTTGAGGCACTCGGCGACGCGAATATCAACATCCAGATGATCTCCACGAGTGAGATCAAGGTATCGGTGCTCATTGATAAAAAAGATGCCGAACGTGCCGTTGCCATCGTTCATGCCGCCTTCTTTGATGATTCCATGGCGGTGTAGTGCCTGTATAAAATACCAAGCGCGGCGTTTGTCCGGACGATAGGCTCCGGAAAGCGCCGCGCTTTTTAGGTGCTTTATTGACCCTTGTTTAACTCACTTTGTATCGTCTGATAATCAAGAATTAAATTCTTCTCAAAGGGCATATGCATGTGCAGGTGCTCGTTGTTGATGGGGGGGGCTTTTTTTCGGATGTAGCAATAGTTGCAGTATTGCAGGGCGGATTTCGGGGTGTGTTGGCCGATCAGCCGCACATGATCCAGCTCCCACATGTTCCGCCACGCGGCGATATGCTGTTCCCGCATGCGCTCATAGCCAAGCTCCAGCGCTTCTTTCAAGGCGGCGTCTGTTATTGTGCGCAGCTCCTGCAAGTTGCTTCGCGAGGTATAAACGGCAATCAGCTTGTCAATGGTAACGGCATCCCCCGGATGTATCAAGCAGGTAATCTGGGAGGCGACGGTTTTTTGGCAATGGAAGGAATCACACAGATAGGAAATACCCGACGCCGTGATGCCGTAACTTTCGCAGATGAAGCGGCCTGCTGAGGGCTCTTTTACGAGCAACTGTCCGCCGTTTACGCGTGTCACCATTTCGAGAGAATCAAACGGATAGCAACACGTTCGAGAGTTGTGACCATCCGTTTTGAAGCATACATCCGCATCGATTCCCGTTTCCACCGTCACCAATCCGCAGCAATTGATAGAATGTATGCGTATGCGCAGGCCACACTGATGAACATTGGACATGCTCACAAAGCGCTCGATAGTCACAACGAAATGCTCGTCCTTCGCAGAGGTAAAGGTGTATTTCCGGCAGAGGACACCGGTACGTAAATCGAGAGATTGCCAGAAATTATAAGAACGCTCGTGCATGGGGTGAATGCGCTCGCCATTGAGTAAAATGGTTGTGCTGAGAAAATCGGGAGTGTTGAGCAGCGGCGAATCCGCATCGTCAGTTTGCTGTATTCCCCCAATG
>JAEZJA010000272.1 GCA_023415895.1 Bacillota bacterium | reverse complement strand
ACACCGGATTGCGGGTAAACTCCATGTCCAGACCGAGATTTTTAAGCATGGGAAACACAATACCCGAGTTTTCAAATGCCCGGATACCTGCATCAAACGAATACCCCTGATGCGTAAAGGTGTTCACCAGTCCCCCCGTTTTGCACGATCTTTCACAAAGCAGCGGGTGATAGCCATACCGGCAGAGATACGCCGCACAGGTAAGTCCTGCAATGCCTCCGCCCACCACAATGGTATCATAAACATCCTTCAAACCCTCAACCCCTCGATATACGCAATCACATCGGCAATCTCCACAGCACCATCGTTGTCACTCGCGCGAATGCAGTCGGCCTCATAGCTTTTGAGCGTTTGCCTGTCCACTGGCTGCTGCCCCCAGCACTTTTGGGCACCGGCAAAATTGCCCACGGCCACACGCCGCATGATGCCCGGAATATCCGTCTGTGTTGTGCAGCACGGGTGCTCGCAAAACTGACAGCGCATCGCTTTGCGCATGACGTCGCGGTCGGGTGAGGCGTAGGAGGCATACAGGGTGTCCGCCATCACAGGTTTGTCCACGACTTGCACATAGTTTTCCATGTTTTCTTGATATACATAAGGTAATTTGTTTCTCTTTTTCAACACAGCGTTTGCCGCCGAAAGCCCCGAAACCGTCACGGTTGGTGTTCCCGTTCCCATCACGGTTGATTCACCGCAGCAAAAGAAATTGGGCCACCGCGTTCGGGTATGCAGCCGATGGAACATGTGCTGCCCGAGCATCTGTTTGGGGCCTGCCACCGCCCCGCCGTTTTTCATTGTATACCGTTCGATCGTGCGCGGTGATGCAAGATCCACAGTGCGCACCGCCTTGGCAAAACCGGGAAAGCGCTTGTCCAACACGCCGATGAGCCGCTGGGTTTCCGCCTCTTTCGTACGGGCATACGCGTTCGCATCCCCTTCCCAGTTGGCAAAAGTGGGGCCAATGGCTGTCACCGTATGCTCACCCGGTGCGCAAAGGCTCCTGTCATCGATGCTGAGAATATAAACCGTCACTTCGCTGTCGTCCAGCCTTTCGGGGTTGCCGACGAGCATTTCAATCGGCAGGGTATCCTCCGGAATGACACCGGCATCCACGACGGTGTAAAGCACGACGCTTGGGTAGGTCGGGATCTGCGTGCGGATTCTCTCACGCTGCTTCGCCGCTGTATACCGGGGAGCAATCAATTTGTCGAAGAGATTCCATGAGGTGCCGGAATATACGATGTCTTGGGCATAGATTGTCCGACCGTCGTCGAGTCTGACGCCAACCGGCCTGTTGTTGTCAAAAACAAGGGAAACCGCCTCGTGCCGATAAAGCATATCGCCGCCGTTTTCCTCAATGACTTTTTCCAGCAAACCGGGAAGAAAGAGTGTGGAACCGACCGGATAGTAGCTGCCTCCCACGTGATTATCAATAAACATGACCGCCGCCAGCACAGCCGGGGACTCTTCAACGGTTGTATAGCAGTAGGTCGAGGTGAGCTTGTCAAAAAACTGAAAGATCGCGGGATCGGTGAAGTACTTTTGCAGAAGGGCTTTTGCGCTTTTGTTGAGATACCCGAGAAACCTGGCATACGAAACCGGGTGACTGAGCACACTGCCCAGAGCCGCTTGCACACTCGTTTCGTCGGGTGTATTGTAACTTGGGTTGTCCACAAACACATGCTGGTACATCGTGCGCATATCGTGGTAAAAGCGGAAGATATTTTTGGCCTCCCCCGGGAATACGGTAGCCAGCTCTTCGGCAAATTGATCCACGTCCGCAAAAAAACGAATGCGTTTGCCGTTCATGTTGACACAGTACAGCGCATCGTGGCGCAAAACCTCGATGGGCTGCTCCAGACAATTGAACACAAAGCGGTGGGCGTTAAAGCCTCGCTCTCCAAATCCGTAGAGCATGGCAGCACCCTGATCAAAAATCGCACGATCTCGTTTAAAAATGCCGCAGGAGCCGCCCGGCGTGGTATTCCGTTCAACGACGGCCACGCCAAGCCCTCTTTTGGCAAGCAAAGCGGCGGCCGTCAACCCCGACAGTCCTCCGCCGATGACAAGTACATCGTAATCCAACGCGATCTCTCCTTGCTTATAACAAGTTTAGCACCTAAATTCCAATTTTATGCATTATACCATTTATTGTTATATTTGTAAATTGCATTCTTGCACGAGACATGCAAAAACAGGCTAGTCTCAGAACAACAACTTCTGAGACTAGCCTGTTACCAGCCGCTGATTGCGAAAAGATAATACAATTTGTATTCTGGTGATGAATTATACGTTTTTGCGCTCTGCAATTGCCTTGCCGCGCTGGCTTTGTATCAAATATCGGGGACGTCCCTTGACCTCGTCATAGATCTTGGCAATGTAAAGTCCGATAATGCTCAGGCTGATCATGATGGCGCTGCCTATGAACAGCTGCAGCAGAATAACGGTTGAGAATCCGGGGACCGCGCGATTAGCAAAATACATGTACAACGTTTGCACCGTCATAACCAGGGCACCAATGCCCATGATGACACCCAACCAGAACACCAGCAGCAGAGGGGCGGCCGTATACGCCATAATCGAATTGACTGCCAGACGAGTTAACGAGCGCAAGGTCCATTTGGTTTCACCGCCCGCTCGCTCAGCCACCTCAAAGGGCAGCGAATAGCGATTATACCCCACCCAGGCGGATAAGCCGCGGAAGAAGGTGTTCTTTTCGGGCAGCTGTTTCCATGCGTCCACGGCGCTGCGATCCATCAGCTTAAAGTCGGAGGCCACGCCGATATCGATACCCGTCGTTTTGCAGAAGGTGCGATAGTACAACAGAGCTGTCACCTTGGCTGCCAGCGATTCCTTGCCACGGCTGGCCTTCACGCCTTCAACGACATCGAAACCTTCCTCCTGCCACAGACGAACCATTTCGGGAATATAGGATGGCGGATGCTGCAAATCCGCATCCATCACGACAACCGCATCGCCCAACGCATTTTCCAGACCGGCACACAACGCCGCCTCTTTTCCGAAATTGCGCGACAGGCGGATGATAGAGACATTGGCATGATCGTTGGACAGGCGGCAGAGCTCTGCCCAGGTCTTGTCGCGCGATCCATCATCGACCAACAAAAACTGATGCTCAATGGCATGCTCGTCAAGCAGCGCATCGACTGTCATGACATTGTTGTAAATAAAGTCGCCTTCGTTATAAACCGGCATCAGTATGGTGATCAACGTCCGCATCCTCCTTTATGCCGTCCGGTGTCTGCGTTGGCTCATCGGGCGCTTCACTTGTTGCTTGCTGCGCTTGTTCCTCCGGCATTTCCCCCTCAGGCAGCGAAGGCGTATCTTCCGATTGTACTTCATCGGCATCCATCGGTTGGGTAGACAACACGTTCGCGAGGGCCATAAATTCATCCGACGACGGATCGTTGGGATTTACCTTTTTTGTGATAAACACCAGCAACAGCACGAGCAGGCCGAGGCTGACGACACTGATGATAATGCCCGGCAACAGTCCGGGTGTCATGAAGCTCATTTCTATGGTGTGTTCCCCAGTCACAACATCGAAGCCCAG
>JAEZJA010000241.1 GCA_023415895.1 Bacillota bacterium | reverse complement strand
CCATTTAAGTAAGGGTCGTCATACCATCACGATTGAGTCCACCGCATCGGTTTTCTTTAAGACGTATGAGGATTTGCTCGATATAATCCGACAAATGAATGACATTTCTTTGCAAATACGCATGGTAACCGGCGATAAAACGGATGAAAACCGTGACTGGAACATTGAAGACTATTTTCCTGATCTGAAGGCGCAGCTTCTCAGCCTTTCGCAAAGATTGAATGATGATTATGAGCAGTTGACGGAGCTGTCAAAGAACAAGAATGCGGCGGCCATATCCAATTTAAAGGTCGCGAGCAAGGATATATTGAAATACACGCAGAAAAAGGGAAACCACGACGGGCTAGACGACCTTGTTAACAATCTGTCGCATTTTTCCCAGGGCACGGGCTCCATTGCGGAATATATATCCACAGTGCTGGATTTACTTCTCGATCAACCTATGGGAATAGACAGACTGTATGTACTGTCGTCCAACAATACGCTTCCCGCCGCGCGTGTGGATTTTTTCACGGCGGCATACGAGGAAATCCACAAGCTCGCCCTGTCCTTTGTCATGGACTATGACACGATCGGAATCAGCAAGGAAAAATTGAACATCTGGGTAAACCGTCCTATCACGCATGTCGAAGTACTGCGTGAGATGATTTCCTCGGATTTTACGCAAAAGACAGGTATTGAGGTTAATATATCGACAATGCCGGATGAGAACAAGCTCATGCTTTCGGTTGTGGATGGCAATCCGCCGGACGGGGTTATCGGCCTGAGCATGGCGAAGCCGTTCGACCTGGCATTGCGCGGCGCCTTGTATGACTTGCGCAATTTTGACGATTTCGGAAGTATGATGCAGGACTTCAGTCCCAATATGTTTACGCCCTTTGTCATTGAGGACCGGTGCTACGCCATTCCCGAAACGGCCAACTTCATGGTTGTGTATTATCGCACGGACATACTGGAGAAGCTGAATATTCCGGTGCCAAGAGAATGGACGGAGTTGGTGAAGATACTGCCGATTCTTGATGGCTACGGCATGAATGTCAACACGGTCATATCGGGTGCTGATTCGTATAAGAATTTCAACTGTACGGTACCCATGATCCAGCAGTTCGGCGGATCCATCTACTCAGACGACGGAATGAACGTCACGTTCAACAACCCCAAGACGATTGAGGCTTTCACGCTGTTGACGGATTTATATACTAAATATAATCTGCCGACAAAAATCGGTAACTTCTACATCAACTTTAAAAGCGGTGTGACGCCGATTGGTGTGAGCGATCTGGGGATGTATAACCTTCTGAAAAACGCGGCTCCTGAAATCTACGGTCAATGGGCTATCGCTCCCAACTTTGGCGTAGTGAACAGTGACGGCGAGTTTGTCAACACACAGCCGGACATTGCTTCCGCGTGTGTGGTCATGGAAAACAGCAACCGCAAAGACGATACGTGGAAGTTCCTTCGCTGGTGGATGCAGGCCGAAACGCAGGTCAGGTATTCAACGGATCTTCAGCTGCGTTTTGGTATGGAATACTTATGGAATACGGCTAATCTCAAAGCGTTGAATCAATATACGTACTTTACCGCTCAGGAAAAGGAAATCATTATGGACCAGATACGAGCGGCACAGGAAATTCCGCGCCATCCGGCGTATTTCCAGGTGGAACGTGAACTGTCCAATGCGTGGAATAATGTTGTATTCAACTCTCAATCGGTGCGCGCAGCGTTGGATAAGGCCGCGCTGTCGACAAATCGAGTGATAAAAAAGAAGCTCAAGGAGTTCCGGTATATTTCATCCACGGGCGAACAGTTGAAGAAATTCTGGGTTGCGACAGAGGATGAAATAGCCTCTTGGAAGGAGTGATGAATATGAGAACAAAAAAGAAGTGGGATGCATCAATCCCCCTGCTTTTGGCGCCGTACGGAACCTTGTTTCTATTCTTTATTGCTCTTCCCGTTCTTTTGGCGATTCTACTGAGTTTTACATACTTCAACAGCATTCAGATGCCGGAGTTCAGCGGCTTGGGTAACTATATAGAGATCATCACGCAGGATGATGTCTTTATGCGCTATGTATTACCCAATACGATTATATTCTCTGTTGTTGTCGGTCCTGTCGGATATGTGCTTCAGTTTTTGCTGGCCTGGCTCTTGACGCAGATACCCAAGCGATACAGAACCGTATTGGCCTTGATCTTTTACTCGCCGTCGATGACCACCGGCGTGACCATGTCGGTTATGTGGAAGGTTGTGTTTTCGGGAGATCAGTTCGGTTACCTTAACAACCTGTTTATGTCTATGGGAATCATAAACCAGCCTGTGCAATGGCTGCAGGAAGCCAATTACATCATGCCGATCATGATTCTGGTATCTCTTTGGGGCAGCATGGGCGTTGGATTTCTGGCGATGATGTCCGGTATACTGAATATTGATCCGCAGCTCTATGAGGCCGGGTATATTGACGGTGTATCCAACCGGTTTCAAGAGATCATCTATATCACGATCCCTTCTATGAAACCACAGATGTTGTTCGGAGCGGTTATGGCGATCGTTAATACGTTTTCCGCCGGGCAGATCGGTGTGGAT
>JAEZJA010000240.1 GCA_023415895.1 Bacillota bacterium | reverse complement strand
GCCTTAAATTTCATGGTGCGCTGCACAATCTTCTTATACAGAGGATGACGCACCTTGTCTTCCACGGCCACGACTGCTGTTTTGTCCATCTTATCGCTGACAACGATACCGATCTGGGTCTTTCTTAAATTCCGATCGCTCACTGTTCACTCCTCCTTCCGTTACGCCTTAGCGCCGTTCTTGAGTTCTTTTTCGCGCACTATCGTTTTGATGATGGCGATTTCCTTCTTGACGGCCTTCATGCGCATCGGGTTATCGAGCTGGTTGATTGCGTGTTGAAAACGCAGGTTGAACAGCTCTTCCTTGAGATCCTTGAGCCGGCTTTCAAGCTCGGTATCGTTCATTTCACGAATTTTTTCCATATCGTTGGTTTTCATGACTGCTCACCATCCGTTTCTGCTGGGTCAACAGCATCAGCCTTGCTGACAAACTTGCAGCTGATGGGCAGCTTGTTTGCGGCAAGTCTCATAGCCTCGCGGGCAGATTCCTCGGTTACGCCGCCGATCTCAAACAGGACGCGTCCCGGCTTCACAACGGCCACCCAGTATTCCGGCGAACCTTTACCGGAACCCATGCGGGTCTCGGCCGGCTTTTCTGTAATCGGCTTGTCGGGGAAAATCTTGATCCAGACCTGGCCGCCGCGCTTGACATAACGGGTCATGGCAATACGGGCTGCTTCGATCTGATTGGACGTAATCCAGGCGGGCTCGAGGGCAACAAGGCCGTAATCGCCGTAGTTAACCTCGGTGCCGCGAGTCGCTTTACCGGTCATACGTCCTCTGTGGACGCGGCGGTATTTTACTCTCTTGGGTAACAGCATTTACTTGTTGCCTCCTTCCCGATGGGCTTTGGCAGGAGCGCCGAGCACCTCGCCGCGGTAGATCCAAACCTTGACGCCGACACGACCATAGGTGGTGTGTGCCTCAGCAAAGCCGTAATCAATGTCCGCGCGCAGAGTCTGCAGTGGGATCGTTCCCTCGTGATAATGTTCGGTACGAGCGATTTCCGCACCGCCCAGACGGCCAGAGCACTGGGTTTTGATACCCTTGGCGCCCAGCTTCATGGCACGGCCGATGCACTGCTTCATCGCACGGCGGAAGGAAATACGCTTTTCCAGCTGAGCCGCGATATTCTCGGCAACCAGCTGCGCGTTGATGTCGGGATTGCGAACCTCAACGATGTTGATGAGCGTAGGCTTACCCAGCATTTTTTCGCAGGTCTGACGCAGCTTTTCGATCTCCGCGCCGCCCTTGCCGATGACAATGCCCGGCTTGGCACAATGGATATTGATGCGCACGCGCGAAGCGTCACGTTCAATTTCGATGCACGGTACACCGGCAGCAAACAGTGTCTTCTTCAAATACTTTCTCAGATTGTAGTCCGATACAACGCTGTCGCCGAACTCGTTCTTCTTTACGAACCAGCGGGAGTTCCAATCCTTGATAACGCCGACCCTAAGGCCATGGGGATTGACTTTCTGTCCCATAATTTACCTCCTCCTCGCTTATTCCTTTTCCTTGAGCACAAGGGTGATGTGTGATGTCTTCTTTTGAATACGGAACGCACGACCCTGGGCTCTCGGACGGACACGTTTGAGAATGGGACCGGGGCAAGCAAAACATTCGGCAACATAGAGGTTTTTGACATCCATGTTGTGATTTGTTTCGGCGTTCGCCATTGCCGACTTGAGCAGCTTCTCGAGATACTCACAGGCGGACTTGGGGGTGTTCTTTACAATCGCCATCGCGACATCAACCGGCTTATTGCGGATGAGATCGAGAACGATTTGAACCTTACGAGGGGAAATACGGGCGTATTTCACTTGAGCCCTAGCTTCCATTACGTTTCTCTCCTTTCAACCGCTTACTTACCGTTATTGGTTGTCTTTGATCCCGCGTGGCCCCGGAAAGTGCGGGTGGGGGCGAACTCGCCTAACTTGTGGCCAACCATGTCTTCGGTGACATAGACCGGCACATGCTTGCGGCCATCGTGCACCGCAAAGGTGTGTCCCACAAAATCAGGGAAAATGGTGGAGGCGCGCGACCAGGTCTTTACAATGCGCTTCTCACCGGCTTTGTTCATTTCCTGAATCCTTTTTAACAGCACAGGCTGTACGAAAGGACCCTTCTTTACGCTTCTACCCATAAATGATGAATCTCCTTTCGCTTACTTGCTGTTACGGCGCTTCACAATGAACTTATCCGAACGATTGTGATGAGCACGAGTCTTGTAACCGAGTGCGGGCTTGCCCCACGGGGTAACAGGACCGGGACGTCCGACAGGGGATTTGCCTTCGCCGCCGCCGTGCGGGTGATCGCAGGGGTTCATAACAGAACCGCGAACGGTCGGTCTCCAGCCCATGTGACGCTTGCGACCGGCTTTACCGATCTTGACGTTTTCATGATCCACATTGCCAACCTGGCCAACCGTTGCCATGCAATTCAGCGGAATGTTGCGCATCTCGCCGGAAGGCAGACGAACCAGAGCCATGTTGTTTTCCTTGCCCATCAGCTGAGCCAGTGTACCGGCGCTGCGGACGAGCTGGGCACCCTTGCCCGGATACAGCTCCACGTTGTGGATAAAGGTACCGGTCGGGATATTGGACAGCGGCAGAGCGTTGCCCGGCTTGATATCGGCTTGGGCACCCGATACGACGGTATCGCCGACCTTGAGGCCCTGAGGAGCGACAATGTAGCGCTTCTCGCCGTCTTCGTACTGCACCAGAGCGATATGTGCGCTGCGGTTGGGGTCATATTCCAGCGTTAAAACCGTTGCCGGAGCATCGAGCTTATTGCGCTTGAAGTCAATAACACGATACTTGCGGCGGTTACCGCCGCCGCGATGGCGAACGGTGATGCGGCCGTAGCTGTTACGGCCGGCATGCTTGACAACCGGCTCCAGAAGACTCTTTTCCGGATCCACCTTGGACAGCGCGCTGTAGTCCGTAACGGACATGCCGCGGCGTCCAGGGGTCGTCGGTCTAAAAACATTAATAGCCATTTTCGACTCACTCTCCTAATTTTTGGCTTTGCGGGGCGCTGCCAACGCCCCATACGTTGCCTCGGCCTGAGTTCGGCCGGTTCCGGATCAACGCATTCGGCAGCGGCGGCTCCTTAGAACATGCCGTCAAAGAATGCGATGGTCTTGGAGTCAGGAGCAAGCGTTACCACAGCCTTTTTCCAATCGGATGTGTAACCCTCGCTGCGGCCCTGACGGCGCAGATGGCCCTTCATGCTGATGGTGTTGACTTTCGTAACCTTAACGCCGAAAATCTCCTCCACAGCCTGAGCAATCTGAATCTTGTTGGCATCCTTCGCCACGCGGAAGGTGTACTTTTTATCAGCCAGAACGGACACCGACTTTTCGGTAACGACCGGCGCAAGAATAATGTCACGTGCGTTCATTATCTGTACACCTCCTCGATCTTTGCAACGGCATCCTTCACAACGATAAACTTATCGGCATTCAGGATATCATAGACATTCAGGGTGTTGACCTGCGCGGTCTTCACGCCAGGAATGTTGCGGGCCGACTTGACAGCGACGTCATTCTTCTCAGGGAGAACCACGATCGTCTTGCAGTCGGCTCCCAGGGCGCCCAGCATCTGCGCGAACACCTTGGTCTTGATCTCCTCCATGTTCAGGGCATCCAGGACGATCATATCGCCGGCTGCCACCTTTGCCGAGAAAGCCGACTTCATAGCCAGACGGCGGACCTTCTTGGGCAGAGCGAAACGGAAATCACGAGGCTTGGGGCCGAAGGCGATACCGCCGTGCGTCCACTGAGGAGCACGTGTGGATCCCTGACGGGCATGGCCCGTACCCTTCTGCTTCCAAGGCTTCTTACCGCCACCGCTCACCTCTGCACGCGTCAGTGTGGACTGCGTGCCCTGGCGCTGATTGGCGAGATAATTGACAACAGCACTGTGCAGCACGGTTTCATTGGGTTCAATGCCGAAAACCGCTTCGCTCAGTTCAATTTTACCGGTTTCCTTACCGGTCATATCATAAACGGATACTGTGGGCATTTCGATTTCCTCCTTCCCTTACGCCTTCTTGACGGATTCGGAGAGAACCACCAAGCTGCCGCGAGGACCGGGAACGGCTCCCTTTACAGCAATCAAATTGTTCTCCACATCCACCTTGACGACATCGAGATTCTGAACAGTGACACGCTCGCAACCCAGGTGACCCGCACCCTTCGTTCCCTTGAAAACACGGGACGGCGAAGAGTTCGCACCGAGAGAACCGGCGTGACGGGCGACAGGGCCGGTACCGTGGGTTTCCTTCAGACGCTGGAAGTTCCAACGCTTGATCGCACCGGCGTAGCCTTTGCCCTTGCTCGTTCCGACCACGTCCACCCGGTCGCCCGGAGCAAACGTGTCAGCCTTGATGATGTCGCCAACGGATAAGGCGTCGCAATCGTCAAAGCGAAATTCGCGAAGTGCCTTTTTGGGCGCCACGTCCGCCTTGTCATAATGACCTTTCAGCGGCTTCGTGACCTTCTTGACCGAAACATCACCGAAGCCCAGCTGAACAGCGGCGTAGCCGTCGTTTTCCATCGTCTTCTTCTGAACGACGGTGCAGGGTCCGGCTTCAATGACGGTCACAGGGATAATGTTGCCCTTTTCGTCGAAGATCTGCGTCATGCCGATCTTCTTGCCAATGATGCCTTTTTGCATTTCTATACCTCCTTGGTTATTGGTTGGCCACCCGCCTTGTGCGGCTCACGGCTCGTCCCTTCCGGGTTCACAGCGCTACCGCAGCCAAAACGAAAACCAACTTGACCTCGCCGGGAAAACCAACAAGCCATTGCTTCAGCCGCTCACGTCTTTGTCCTTCTGTCGGCGGGTTAACCGCAAAAGAAACCGACCCTTGCTGCATCTGCTTTACAGCTTGATTTCGATTTCCACACCGGCGGGGAGCTCAAGGCCCATAAGAGCCTCAACGGTCTTGTTCGAGGGACGGAGAATGTCGATCAAGCGCTTGTGTATACGCATCTCGAACTGCTCACGCGAGTCCTTGTACTTGTGCACAGCACGCAGGATGGTGACGATCTCCTTCTCTGTGGGCAGCGGCACGGGGCCAGAAACGCGAGCGCCGGTGCGGCGAGCGGTTTCAACAATTTTTTCTGCCGACTGATCCACCAACTGATGATCATACCCTTTGATGCGAATACGAATTTTTTCTTTGACTGCCACTGAAAAACGCCTCCTTAAAATTGAGTTGGCGGGCGACGCTGATTCTGAACACACCGCCGGGTGTTTCTTGTCCGGCGGTAAAAAAACCGGAAAATCCGCGTGCGAATTGCACTCCAGAATTGTCCGGATACGAATCAACGCCCTGTTTCCTTCACATGCCGCCGATCCTCATCAACCCAACTGAAGATCAGCCCAGCCGCGCTCCGACAACGTCGGCGCCGCGGGACAGTGCACAGAAACAGTATTCCTTGTCGCCCGGTTTAAAATCGGACATACTCAGCGGAAATAACCGGCATAAGCCGCAACCTCCCGCGTCATCGCATATCGTGCAGTCTGCTTCCTGTGAGCCGAAAAGTGCATACTACACCCTTCCGTCACAATCACGCCTGATTATAATACACTATTCATTCACAGAATGCAAGTGCTTTTTTTAGAATTATTAAAATACTTTGCATTCATCGCATCCGTTTTTAGCCGTGTTTGAAAGCACCCCCGTACCCGTTGCGCTGCGTGCTTGCTCTTTACCCACACTTAATCACTATATACTTAATACTTATATAATACATACTTCAACTACCTTCAACTACTTCGACAATTTTGTAACGCCTACATCGCTTTTTGGCATTGACAAACCCGTAGTTTCGCTGTATAATGTCAAGGCTGTAGTATAAATAGCCTCTGTTTGATGGCGCAAACAAAAAAATCGCCAACGATGACATTTTCGCGATGATTTCGCGTTTAGGTGTGTGCCCCTTGTTTGTATGCGGGTGCATCTGCCTCATTTACCGGGGTGTAGCTCGCAAAACTGAGCTCCACCAGCCTAATTCCATCGGGGTGTAGCTCGCAAAACTGAGCTCCACCAACCTATTTCCATCGGGGTGTAGCTCGCAAAACTGAGCTCCACCAACCTATTTCCATCGGGGTGTAGCTCAGTTTGGTAGAGCGCTTGGTTCGGGACCAAGAGGCCGTGTGTTCGAGTCACATCACTCCGACCAACATGTGTTACCATTGAGTAGGAGGCCCCTCACGGGGCGACCTCTCACACCACCGTGCGTACCGTTGGGTACACGGCGGTTCAATCGCATACGTGCAGTTTGCGAAGACGCTCGTACTGAGTCGGGAAATCATAGTCCCCGGCCCGTGCGAGCTTTTTGTTTGGAATGGAACAGTTGAGTACTGGGATTCCGGCGATTCGCCAGTAGCCCAGACAGGATATAATTTTGTTTCCGCCCACCTACTCATCTAGGTTATTCTCTATGGAGATACTCCTTTATATCACCAACAAATTGATTGCCGCAACGAGCAAGCTCGCCCAGTACACAGTCAATTCCACTTTCAAAGCGATACCAAGTATCCCGTGTGATACCCTCGCAATCAACAGGAACAACGTATAGTTCCGTTTCGGGAAACGCAAGCTGATACAACATCAGGCAGCGCCTGGAGTGGAAGGATTTGCATACGATGATGGCACGTTGAATTGTCAAGCTGTTTTCATCAACGACCTTACGAGAAAAGAAGGCGTTGTTGCGTGTATGGCCAGATTTATCCTCTCCGATTATAGCGGATCCCGGCACGCTGCTTTTCAGCAAAACATCGGTATAAAATTCGCAGTCGTTCTTGTAGTCTCCGTTATAAATATCGGCTTTTGACGTTGGACCAGGCCATTTCTCCATTTTTACACTAAGCCCGCCCGAAGGAAGTAAAAGCGGTGCAAAGCCCTTATGATATAGTGATGCGGCTTGTTCAGGCAGTTCCGGACAGCAGCCGCCGGGAATGAAAATGATATCTGCTGCTTGTGGTTTATCTTCAACAAAAATGAAATTTGTAATATCGGTCATTATTTGTCCTAGTATCATTATACTTCCAGCCTCCTTGTTTAAAATGGTTGAATACGTTTGCCTCACCATAAACGTATAGGTTAGGCTCACATTGCTATCGGATATGGTATTATGACGTGTACCCTTTGTCAAGGACAATTTTGAAATAGTTTAAAGTCAACTATAAGAAACGTTCTGTATTTGATCAACAATCCCGGAGGAATACCATGTATTCACTTTTGCTTGCGCTCATTTATATGGTGTATATGACAGAAAAGACCTTTCGTTTGACATCAAAAACAATCTGAAATAAGACATGTGCTTTTAAAACTCAAGTTTCCAGCAAAAAGCCGAGGCCGCCAACCCATTGGTGTGACGACCTCGGCTTTTCTTTATTGAATTTCGCCCGCTCTCAGCGATTGTTCAGTTCGGCATAATTGAGAATGTTGCGGCACAGGTACACAATCAGGGCTGCTACGCCCGTGTTCCAAGCGGTGATAATCAGCATGCCAACCACCAACCCGGCAAATGAGCCAACAATTACGCCTGCGATCACTCCGGGCAGCGCGAGCACCACCATGGTTAGGAAGAACAGCAGGATAATCAGCACCTTGTTGAGGATCTGGCCGAAGATGCGCTCCACGGCAATATTGCCCGCAATGAAAAGCAGCGCAAACCCGAACCGCGCCAGCGCAAAGATCACAATTTCAAGAGGTGAGGCGCCCACGACGAGACCGATTGCTACCATGATCACAACGGCTTCGGCCGCCGCTTTGTATAGGGTCTCCTCACAAATACCGATCAATTTCCGGAAGGGGCTACAGGGTATCATATACACATAGGGCAGCAGCAGCTCGCGCAGCCAGCGTCCCATACTCGTGGAAAACACCTGCATATAGGTGGCAAAGGCGAAAATGGGAACAAGCCCTTCCCCGCGCATAAAGAAGGCAAAGGCAATGCTCATCACCATCATGATCATCGTCATGCGGTCAAAGATCAGCAGTTTGGAACGGCGGTTTTCCAGCTGATGCTTAAAGAAGAATACGTTGGGGCCGAGCCCTTTGCCGATGCCGGTTTTTCCCACCTTCACATTGGCAGGAACCACCTCTGCCATTTTTCCCTGTTTGGATGCGGTAATCGCCGTGAAGGAAACCTCCGTCGCCTTGAGCACATCCTCATAGAAATCCGAGCGCATACGGGTGATGATTGCCACCAGCCCCATGATATACGCCGCCGTGGCGCCCGCTCCGATCAAAATAGGCAGCAGGGAACCCGAAAACGCCCCCACAACCGCGGTTTTGAGCCAACCCGCCACCGGGAAGAGCGCCAGCACCCAGGAATCGGCAGTCTGAACCGCCGCAGCCAGACGAATATCCGGATAGGCATTCGCATGGGGAAGAGAAGGGGAAAGGGAGGGCTGCAGTGCGGATATGCCCACGATGGCCACAGCCACCACGCATACAGCATACAGCGCCACGCGGACCATACGGCGGCTCGAATCGTTGTTGCTTGTGAAGGAATAGATCACCATGGACGTAAACTGACCGCAAAACACCGTCAGGCAATACCCCAACAGGATAATCAGCAGCCCTCCGAAGGACAAGTTGTACAGGTTATGCAGCCAAGTGTACTGGTATAAAAGAAAGAAGCCAAGAAGCACCGAGGTGCCCAGCTGGCGCACGAGTCCATAGAACAGCACCTTCTTCTGGGACAGCGGAGCGCAAAAGATCAAATTGACATCCGCCATGGCATAAAAGCTGGCCCCCGAGGACAAGCCTCCCATGCAGACCAGGATAAATATAAACGCATACAGCAACAAGATCAGCGCCTGCAGCTCCTGAAGCGGACGGATGGTCGTTTGCTCCGACTCACCAAGCGCAGTGGACACCATCACGAGCGCCAGCATGGCTACAAACAGAATAACAAGCACCAGCTGTCCCGGATTCTTGCGCAGATTCTTGATACGGTTTTTCCAGGTGGTCGCAAAAAGGTAAC
>JAEZJA010000217.1 GCA_023415895.1 Bacillota bacterium | reverse complement strand
AAGCTGTATGAAGCGAAAAACGATGTGGCCCTGCGCGACTATACCTAAAATCCGGCGAATTGTATACCATGCATGTTCTCTTACCCTGTCACTTCTAAGTCGTGCCATATCAGATGCTGATATATCGATAATTGTATATCGGTATGCCTTTTATATCTTGTCATACGCCGTCCACAGCAAAACATTCTACGGTTTTCCTGACAGCTTCCCATAAGCATGCAATTTGGCCGTTTTCAGAGGTTTTCTTGATCAAAAAGCATGGTGAAGGGCTCTTTGTTTCGAAAACGTCGCTGGTGCGGCGTTTTTCTTTGCCACATCTGCCACGGTGTAATAACGCTGAGTTTACAAAGATTACCCATTTTCAGCAGTGCTCCCATATCGATAACTGTATATCGATATGGGAGCTTTATATTTCACTTTTTGAACATTGTCTGTTAAAATTTTGACTATCCGAGGGGGATGATGGGCGTTCCCAGCATGCCCCTAAGACAAATTTAACAATTCGGAGGGTATTTTATATGGCAAGATTTACACTACCCAGAGATCTTTATCACGGTAAGGGTTCAATCGAAGCGCTGAAGTCTTTCAAGGGCGAGCGTGCCATGGTTTGTGTCGGCGGCAGCTCCATGAAAAAATTCGGTTTCCTGGATAAGGTTGTTTCTTATCTTGAAGAGGCCGGTATGAAGGTCGAACTGTTCGAAGGCATCGAGCCCGACCCGTCCGTTGACACCGTTATGAAGGGTGCCGATGCCATGCTGAAATTCCAGCCGGATTGGATTGTTGCCATTGGCGGCGGTTCTCCCATCGACGCTGCAAAGGCCATGTGGATCAAATATGAATATCCCGAGATCACCTTCGAAGATATGTGCAAGGTGTTCGGCATTCCCAGCCTTCGCCGCAAAGCCCATTTCTGCGCTATCCCCTCCACTTCGGGCACGGCTACCGAAGTGACCGCTTTCTCCATCATTACCGATTACAACAAGGGCATCAAATATCCGATCGCCGACTTCGAAATCACTCCCGATGTCGCCATCGTGGATTCCGACCTTGCTGAGACAATGCCCCAGAAGTTGGTTGCTCACACGGGTATGGACGCGATGACGCATGCTATCGAAGCGTATGTTTCGACAGCCAACTGCGATTACACCGACCCCCTTGCTCTGCACGCCATCAAGATGATTCAAAATGACCTCGTTGATTCTTACAACGGCGATATGGACAAGCGCAATTCCATGCATAACGCGCAGTGCCTCGCCGGTATGGCCTTCTCAAACGCGCTGTTGGGTATCGTGCACTCCATGGCGCACAAGACCGGTGCCGCTTTTGCTGATTACGGCGCACACATCATCCACGGTGCGGCAAACGCCATGTATCTGCCCAAGGTCATCGCTTTCAACGCAAAGGATGCCACGGCTGCCAAGAGATATGCCGACATTGCTGACTCCATGGGTCTGGGCGGCAGCTCGGTTGAAGAGAAGGTTACTCTCCTCATCGATTACCTCCGCGGCATGAGCGACGCGCTGAAGATTCCGCATGGCATTCAAAACTACGGTGCAGACAGCTATCCGACCGAGAACGGCTTTGTTCCCGAAGACGTCTTCCTTGCGAGACTTCCTGAGATCGCCAAGAACGCCATCGGTGATGCCTGCACAGGTTCCAATCCACGCCAGCCCAGCCAGGAAGAAATGGAAAAACTTCTGAAGTGCTGCTATTACGACACTGAGGTTGATTTCTAATACATACTCTAGAACAATGGTTTCGGCTGCTGCACCCATGTCAGCAGCCGTTTCCTTTTCATTTAACAATCGACACCTCAAACTGTGCGTCAAACGTCACCGTCATTCATGTAGACATTGAAGCGTCGTTTGCGGCGCTGTTCTCCGGTTTTGGCCGGATCGTTCACTGGAAAGGAGACCCCATGTACAAAATTGTTGCAAAGAAGCCGCTTAACCCGACCGTAACAAGGATGGATATCCAAGCCCCCTACGTGGCGAAAAAAGCACTCCCGGGTCAGTTCATCATTCTCCGCGTGGATGAGGAAGGGGAAAGAATCCCTCTGACCATCGCGGGATATGACCGCGAAGCGGGTACGATTACGATCATTTTTCAAATCGTCGGCGCGACAACCGAAAAGCTCAACCAAAAGCAGCCGGGTGACTATCTGCGGGATTTTGTCGGCCCGCTCGGCGTTCCCACCCACACCGACGGCCTCAAAAAGGTCTGTATCGTGGGCGGCGGCGTAGGCTGTGCTATCGCTCTGCCCGTCGCGCAGGCACTCCACGCAAAGGGCTGCGAAGTAACCTCGATCATTGGGTTTCGCAGCAAGGAGCTTCTCATTCTGGAAGACGAATTCAAGACCGCATCCAGCCGGTTGTTTGTAATGACCGATGATGGTTCCTACGGCAAACACGGCAATGTCTGCGCGCCGCTTAACAAACTGTTTGCTGCAGGCGAAACGTTTGACCAAGTGATCGCTATCGGCCCGCTGATGATGATGAAATTCGTTGTGGCTGCCACAAGACCGACCGGTATCCCCTGCACCGTTTCGATGAACCCCATCATGATCGACGGCACAGGCATGTGCGGCGGCTGTCGGCTGACTCTGCATCAGGACGGCAAGAC
>JAEZJA010000211.1 GCA_023415895.1 Bacillota bacterium | reverse complement strand
CCAGAAAGAGCTGCTCGAGGCAATTGCCGGTTTGCAGAAAACCGAGAGCGGTTCAAGCGTGCTGTATTATCCCGACGGCCAAGAAGAGAAACAGCTGATTGGCAAGTCGCCCAAGAAGATACGCGATTTTGGCATTGCCCTGTCGTTTGTCCCGGAAGATCGTCTGGGCATGGGCCTGGTCGGATCGATGGGCATGACAGGCAATATGATGCTCAAGACCTACAGCAAAGGGACTTCCCCCTTCCTGCAGAGCAAAGATTCCCGCCAGCTGGCGGAAACCATCAAAGAAGAGCTGGGGGTTGCCACGCCCAGCTTGTCCACACCGGTTCGCCGTCTGTCGGGCGGCAATGTCCAAAAAGTGCTGGTTGGTCGTGAAATTTCGTCGGCACCCTCGGTACTGATGACAGCCTACGCGGTACGGGGATTGGATATCAACACCTCTTACGCCATTTACGATTTGCTCAATCAGCAGAAAAAGAAGGGCGTGGCGGTTATTTATGTCGGCGAGGATCTCGATGTTCTGTTGGCGCTGTGCGACCGAATTCTGGTGCTGTGCGGCGGCAAAATGAACGGTCTGGTGGACGGTCGCTCGGCAACCAAGGAAGATATCGGACTGCGCATGACCAATCTCACAAAGGAGGGACAGCAGCATGGCGAACAAGACTAACGCAGTGGCGGCCAGAGAGCCCTTTGTGCGTCTGGCAAAGCGGGATTCCATGCCGACGCTGCAGGCATGGGCGATCCGGGGCATCGCGTTGATTCTGGCACTTTTGTTCTGCGGCCTCTTTGTGCGGCTGGTCGGCGGCCTGAACCTGCGCGAGGCAGGGTATGCCATGTGGAAGGGCACCTTCGGCCAACCCGGAAACATCACCAGTATCCGGATTAAATGCTGGGACAGCGCTATTTATGCGTCCAAGCTGCTGTGTATTGCCGTGGCGCTGGCACCGGCGTTTAAAATGCGGTTCTGGAACATTGGTGCCGAGGGACAGGTGCTCATCGGTGCCATGGCGACGGCAATCGTCATGCACGATTATGCCGAGGTGCTGTCGGGCCCCGTGCTGTATATTACGATGTTTGCCGCCTGCATTCTGGCCGGTGCACTGTGGGGATTGATTCCCGCTTTCTTCAAAGCCTACTGGGGTACCAACGAGACCCTGTTTACCCTGATGATGAACTATGTGGCCATGAAGTTCATGGATTTCTTCTACAATGCGTGGAAGGGCAAAAACTCCGCCATGGACACCATCAACCGCGAGTCCAAGCTGGGCTATCTGCCCGAGATCCTGGATCATGGATATACCATCAACATCATTGTGTTCGTCCTGTTGGCCGTGATCATGTATTTTTATCTCAAGAAGACCAAGCACGGCTATGAGATTTCGGTGGTGGGCGAGTCCTACAACACCGCCCATTATGCCGGCATCAACGTGCGCAAGGTCATCATGCGCACCATGATTATTTCGGGCGCCATCTGTGGGTTGTGCGGCGGCCTGACGGTGGCGGGGCAGAGTTATTCCTTCTCGTCGGAAACCACGGCGGGCGGCTACGGCTTCACGGCCATTATCGTCGCCTGGCTGGCCAAGTTCAATACCCTTGGCATGATTTTGATTTCTCTGCTGATTATCTTCCTGGAGAAAGGAACGGGGCAGTTGGGCAATACCTATCCGGCATTCGCAACGGGTGCGGACAACGTGCTGATCGGCCTCGTGCTGTTCATCATTATCGGCAGTGAGTTTTTCATCAATTATAAGCTGATTTTCAATCAGAAAACGACGCGGTTTTTCCGTGGTATTGGCAATACGATTGCCGGGCCGTTTGTGAAGAAAGGCGACAAGAAAGAGGAGGGCGGACAGATATGAATTCGCTTATTCTTGCCAACCTTTTGAGCTGGTTGAATCGCGCCGTGATTTTCGGCACGGTCGTGATGTATGGTGCTCTTGGTGAAACGCTGACCGAGAAATCGGGCAATTTGAATTTGGGAGCACCGGGTATTATGTGCATCGGCGGCGCGTTCGGTTTTGCCGGCGCGTATGCCTATGAGATTCATGCGGCAAGCCCCAATGCCATTATCAGCGTGCTGATTGGTCTTGCCTGTGCGTTCGGTGCTGCCGCTTTGGCGGGTGCACTGTTCTGTCTGCTGACGACGACGCTGCGGGCTAACCAGAACGTGACCGGTCTGGCGCTGACCATCTTCGGATCCGGACTCGCAAAGTTTTTCGGTATGTATATCATCCCTTCGGGCACTACAACGGTCAAGGCTATCTATACGAACAACGTCTTTTCAGCCAAGCTGCCCTTTGCCTCTTCGCTCGGAACTTTTGGCACCATCTTTTTCAATTATGGCTTTATGATGTATCTGGCCATTGCCATTGCGATTGTGATGTCCTTGTTCCTTAAGAAGACACGTGCAGGCTTAAATCTGCGTGCCGTGGGAGAGAATCCAGGTACGGCAGACGCGGCCGGTATCAGCGTCATCAAATACAAATATCTGTCGACAACCATCGGCGCCGGTATTGCCGGTCTGGGCGGCGTGTATTACATCCTGGATTACAATTACGGCGGATGGTCAACCGCAGCTGCGGGAAGCATCGAGTCACTCGGCTGGTTGGCTGTGGCGCTGGTTATTTTCTCGGTATGGCGCCCGATCAACTTGATCTGGGGTTCGTATTTGTTTGGTGTGTGCTACTGGCTGTTCAACTACATTTCGGTTTTCGATGTCGTCGTCAACAGTGCACAAAGCTCGCTTCTGGAGGCCATTCCGTACGTGGTGACCATTCTGGTGCTGATTATATCCAGTGTGCGCAAAAACAAGGAAAACCAAGGCCCTGCATCTCTCGGTCTGTCCTATTTCCGCGAGGAGAGGTAACTCCGAATTGATGTGTAATTCCCATCAAAAATCCCCCGGCTTTCATTCGGAAGCCGGGGGATTTGGCTAATAACCAAGTCAAAGCGAGCAAGGGGTATTCTTACGTGCGAAAGGCGATGAAAAAAGGTGTTGCCAACCATGTGAAACAGCGGCTTTCAGGCAAGCCTGTGGTTATGTACTATCCGCAGCAACCGTGCACCCTTTTTCGCCAATTGAGTCAGAGTTTAGCTTGTCCAGGTTGCTGCGGATTCTGCAGTTGATAGGACAAGGTCATCAGGCTGTCGCCAAGATGAACATTCTCGACCACGACATCCTTGTACGCAAAGCCGATGTCGTAATGGCTGAAGTTCCAGAAGCCGCGCACGCCAATGTCGATCAGCCGCTTGACGATGGAGGGGGCCGCTTCCTTGGGAATACAGAGAATGGCAACTTCCACACCTGCAGGGCGGCAAAGCGCCTCCAGCCGCTCGGTCGGCAGGACTTCCATATGGCGCACCTTTTGTCCCACCACGTCGGGAGAGTCATCCAATACCCCGATCAGTCGGATGCCGCGGTTTTCAAAATCCATATGATTGGCGATCGCGCGGCCGAGATTACCCGCGCCGATCAGTACCGCGGGAGAAAGCGTATCCATTCCCAGAATATGTCCTATTTCGCTATACAGCTGATCAACCATATAACCGTAACCCTGTTGGCCAAAGCCGCCAAAGCAGTTGAGATCCTGGCGTATCTGAGAGGCGGTAAGCCCCATGCGTTGGGCAAGCTCTCTGGATGAAATGCGGGTAATGCCGTTTTCCTTCAGGTCATACAGAAACCGATAATAGCGCGGAAGACGACGCACAACCGACATGGAAATATGTTCGCTTTTGGCCATTTCAATCACCCCTGCGACCGGAAGTTCCTATCTGTGCCGCCAAAACAGCACAGATAGAGCCTTTCCAAAATTAAGGATTGTTTTCCCGCGTATAGTTGAGCAGGCCGCCCGCCAGAAGCATCCGTACCTGACGATCGGAAAAGTCTGATTTAAGCGTGATGGTTTCGCCAGTCGTCTTGTTTTCCAGAACGAGCGCTTCGCCCTTTTCAAGACGTTTACGGACATCGGGCAGACACAGCTCGTCGCCCATGGAAACGCGGTCATAATCGGCTTCGTTGGCGAAGGTCAGCGGCAGAATGCCGGCGTTGATCAGATTGGCCACGTGGATGCGGGCAAAGGACTTGACAATAACCGCTTTGATGCCCAGATGGAGCGGTGCCAGAGCGGCATGCTCGCGTGAGCTTCCCTGTCCATAGTTGGAGCCGCCGATGATGATGCCTTTCCCCTCGGCTTTGCAGCGCGCCGGGAAGTCTTTGTCGCAGCGCACGAAGCAGTGCTCGGAGATGGCCGGAATATTGGAGCGCAGCGGCAGAATCTTGGCACCCGCCGGCATGATGTGATCGGTCGTGATATTGTCGCCCACCTTGAGCAGCACCTTGGCGGTAATCTCCTCCGGCAGGGGATGGGTCTGGGGGAAAGGCTTAATGTTGGGGCCGCGGCGGATGTCCACGGTATCCATTTCGGAAACGGGGGCGGGCTCCACAATCATGTTGTCGTTGATGTGGAAACTCTCTGGCATCACGATCGCCGGTACTTCGCCAAGCGTGCGCGGGTCGGTCATCACACCGGTCAGTGCGGCCGCGGCGGCAGTTTCGGGGCTGACAAGATAGATCTGCGCGTCGGCCGTACCCGAGCGGCCTTCAAAATTGCGGTTGAAGGTGCGCAGCGAAACGCCCTGGGAATTGGGGGATTGTCCCATGCCAATGCAGGGGCCGCAGGCGCATTCCAGTATGCGGGCACCGGCGGCGATCAGATCGGCCAGCGCTCCGTTTTCCGCCAGCATGGTATACACCTGCTTGGAACCCGGAGCGATAGACAGGCTGACATCGGGATGAACCGTTTTTCCCTTGAGAATGGCGGCAACCTTGAGCATGTCCATCAGCGAGGAGTTGGTGCACGAGCCGATGCAGCACTGGCTGACTTTCATTCCGGCCAGCTCTTCGACCGGCTTGACCGCGTCTGGCGAGTGGGGGCAGGCCGCCAGAGGACGCAGCGAGGAGAGATCAATGTCGACCGTTTCATCATACACGGCATCCTCGTCGGCTTTCAGCTCTGTCCAGTCGGCCTCACGCCCCTGCGCCTTCATGAAAGCGAGAGTAATATCGTCTGAAGGGAAGACAGAGGTGGAAGCACCAAGTTCCGCACCCATATTGGTGATGGTTGCGCGCTCGGGCACCGACAAGGTGCGCACGCCTTCCCCGGCATATTCAATAATCTTGCCCACGCCGCCCTTAACGGACAACAGGCGCAGGACTTCAAGAATCACATCCTTGGCAGCAACCCACGGCTGCAGCTTGCCGCACAGCCTCACGCGCACAATGCGCGGCATGGTGATATAGTAGGGGCCGCCGCCCATGGCCACAGCCACATCCAGACCGCCTGCGCCGAAGGCGAGCATACCGATGCCGCCGCCCGTGGGGGTATGGCTGTCCGAACCGATCAGCGTTTTGCCCGGAATGCCGAAGCGCTCGAGATGCACCTGATGGCAGATGCCGTTGCCCGGACGGGAAAATTTGAGTCCGTGTTTTTTACATACCGTTTGAATATAGAGGTGATCGTCAGCGTTTTCAAAACCGGTCTGAAGGGTGTTGTGGTCTATATACGCGACCGAAAGTTCGGTTTTGACGCGGGGGACGCCCATCGCCTCAAATTCCAGATAGGCCATCGTGCCGGTTGCGTCCTGCGTAAGGGTTTGATCAATTCGCAGTCCGATCTCGCTGCCCGGTGTCATGTCGCCGCTCAGCAGGTGGGAGCGAATCAGCTTTTGCGCGAGTGTATACCCCATAATGTGCTTTTCCTTTCTTACGTTGCATTCCTGTTCTTTGCTTTATTTTCTCATATAGTATGTATTATAATCCGATTGTTGCAAATTTGTCAATCTATATGCGAGGCGGTTTGATGGGCGTATAGCGCTCTCCGCTAGTGGATTCAATACTGGGGGGATTGTGCCTTTAAAATTTGTTCGCTTTTGCATGGAAGCGGCCTCTTGACACCATACAGCCGCTGTATTATAATCAGTAAGCAGCTTCACAGGTGGTGCAACATTGCCACCGCAAAAAAGGAATCATAACGGGGTGTAGCGCAGCTGGTAGCGCGCCTGGTTTGGGACCAGGATGCCGCAGGTTCAAATCCTGTCACTCCGACCAAAAATAACGAGTACATCTTTAGATGTACTCGTTATTTTTTTGGCTATGGCGGTTGAGATGAGAACAAGGCGAACTCCGCAGAGTGCGCCGCAGCTCGTGTCTTGCAAAGCAAGACATTGGAATCACACCTAGCCCTATCAACTGTTTTGTCGAAAGAAGTTGATTAAGTATAATCGACTTCTTTTATTGGGTGTGGTAGAATATTATAGAGTAAGATTATAGCAATGCGAATACTTGCTGTTAAACCATGTTTTCAAATGAAACGAAGATATATTTCGAATAAATCATTGTTGGACGCTTCTTTTTAGTCTAATAAAAATCAGGAGGATTTAGTTACCATGAAAAAGATAATATTTACTATTATTGTTTCGATCATTATCTTAATCTCGGGTATATTTTTTACTACTGATTATATTCGTATAAAAAATGAAAAGGCGCCTATCTTTTTTAACCACATATTACAAAACAGCAGCGAGGATGGGATTATTAATCAGCCAATGAGCAATTTAACCAGCTCCGTTTTTATCAACGATTTTAAAAAAAATGGTCATACTTTCGACGAAGTTCCTATGGACGAAATTAGTGGGTTTTTGCAACCGCAAGCTGTTACTGCACTCATGAATTTTGATGGCAAGGGCGATCTTGGAAATATTAAGATATACAGTTACAATTCAAATTCACAAATGGAAACGGCAGCCGCAGGACTTGATGAAGGTGGTTGTAGTTTTACTTATCAAAATTCTGACGGAACAATGACAGGAATGAATATTGATTGGGTTTCTTGCCCTCATTTTTTCAAGCAAGGTAGTATAATAGTTCAGTACATAGGCGAAGATGAAAAAATGATTCAAATGCTTATTGCAATTTTAGGGAATCAATTTGCCGGATAATCAAAATATTAAATATAGCTGGACGAAGATACGCCGGCACGCCGTAAAATTTTGTGTAAACACATGTTCGTTTCAGACGAGAATATAGGAAATCCCGCTGAAACAGGGGTTGGAACGATTGATCAGACCGTGCCCCAGCCTGTTTTTGTATATCGGAGCGGTGAAAGGGCGTGCTACTTTTCGCGTTTCTTTACATAACATTTGTCGAAAGAAGTTGATTAAGTATAATCAACTTCTTTTTTATTATAAAAGTAAGAAATAAGTTGTATTCTGTACAGTTGACCTAACCAAATGTTTAGGAAAGCAAAGATTTCGTTCGATAACCATTGACAATAAATAGTAAATTAGTTATAATTGTAAAATATATATGTCTAATACAATTCTGAATGAAAAAGGTTGGCAAAGAGAGGCAAACGCTATGGTGATATGTTACAAAAAGCTGTGGAAGTTGTTAATAGACAGAGATTTAACAAAAAGAGAATTATGTAAAATTGCCGGAGTATCAACTG
>JAEZJA010000216.1 GCA_023415895.1 Bacillota bacterium | reverse complement strand
CGGATACCGCCGATGGGCATTATCGCGCGCTCCAGTGGCTCAGCCGTCTGCAAACCGACTATCTGCTCGTTTTCCTTGTCGATATAGCCGGGTACGTAGGCGTCAATTTCGGATATCGTATGGGTGTCAATATCGTAAACGCCACCGCGCCGTTGTTCCTCACTCATCATCTCGGTGACTTTTCTCATCAATGCCTGCGTACGGGGAGTCGCGTCTGCCAGAAACGACTCATTTCCGTCATAGGGAGTATAGTTGCGCACAAGGAAGTCGCGTACATCCACAAATTTCTGCCAGGGTCCGGTTTTAAAAGCTGTCATCGCCTATCCTGTCTCCTTCCGCCTCACGTGTATTGCCTATTGCCTGGTGGTTGCTGATTTAAGTATACCAAATTGCTCCGGTTTGTACAATGATGTGCAAACCAAGAAACTGACTATCCCTCGAAATGCTTTTGTATAGTTTGTCTTTGTGTGGCGCACACACCGGCAATTGTTTCCACCTGCAACCGGATTTATCAAACGTCTCCGTTTCCCGCTTGGGCTGCACAGTATTTCAGGCACACAGGCACCAATCCATCCCACCTCGAATATCCTGTTAAGGAAACGCGGTATACAGCAGTGCCGATGGTTCCTGACAAGTACACAGGAGGGGTTATCATGTTGGAAACACAGACGCCGGTCCGATTTTTCATGGGCGCCAATTCCCCCGAGGGCTTTTTCGCTTATTTGGATGATTATTATGATTGCAACGACGGATGGCGGGCCTTTCTGATTAAAAGCGGACCAGGTACCGGCAAGGCATCGCTGATGCGCCGCGTCATGGAGGACATGATGGCTCACGGCCAGGAAGCCGAAGCGTTAATCTGCTCCTCCGACCCTGATTCTCTCGACGGGGTCATCTTTCCCGAAATCAAAGCCTGCATTCTCGATGCGACAGCTCCACACATCATGGAACCCAAGTTTTGGGGAGCCGTCGAGCAAATCGTTGATCTGAGCTCCTGCATGGATGCTCAAGCACTGCACAGCAACGTGTCCGACATCATCGCCGCTTGCGATGTGTGCGCCTCTCTGCATGCCCGCTGCCGTAAATTTATCGGCGCATCGGCCTCCTTATTGGGGGACAGCTGCCGTATTGCTCAGGAGCACACCGATCAGGCCAAAATTCTGCGCAGCGCTTCACGCATTGCCGTACGCGAGTTTGGCGTACATAGTACCCAGCCTGGAAAGGAACGCCGCCGTTTCCTATCGGCAATTACGCCGCAGGGCAGCATTGTCTTTTACGAAACACTGCAGGCTCTATGCCCGCGTATCTATTCCATCGAGGACGAGTACGGCGCTTCCTCCCGTCTGCTGCTCGATGAGCTGCGCAAGCGCGCACTCGACGCCGGTCACAATGTGATCAGCTGTTATTGTCCCTTGTTTCCGCAGGATAAGCTCGAACATCTGCTGATCCCCTCGCTCGGCGTGGGCTTCACAACCTCGAATCCATGGCACAAGGCCGACTTTCCCGTTTACCGCCGCATCCACGCCGCTCGTTTTACGGATACGGATGGCCTGCGCTCCCGCCGCCAGCTGCTTTCCTTCAACCGCCGCGCCGCCCGCGAGCTGATTAACGAAGCTGTGCTCATTCTTCAGGAAGCCAAGCACGCGCACGATGATATTGAGCAGCATCACATCCACGCGATGGATTGGGAGCATGTGACTCGCCTGACCGGCGAGGTCATTACCAAATTTCAACGAATCTGCCTTGAGGCTTCCGGGGATTCTCTTCACTCAGAACCAGTTTCCGCCCTATAAACAAGACCGGCCGGCATCGGGGGCACGTTTCCACGTGCCGGATGCCGGCCGAAACAAATGGCATACCGACTGCCACCAACCCCGCCATCCCTGCATACAATAGGAATGACCGTACAACCGTCCCCTTAGCGCCGCAGCGGCACAATATTGGTCATAATTCCCGACGGAGTAATCTCGATTAACCCGTAGGTCGCACGCCCGTACGCCAGACTGCCGGGGTTGAGAATGTACAGCCCGTCCTCATACTCTGTGAATGGCTCGTGTGTGTGACCAAACAGCAGAATATCCGCCTTTTGCTCTCTGGCGGCGCATACGGCTGTGTAAATGCCCGCTTTTACCTGATACCGGTAGCCGTGCGTGTAAAAAATACGGCGTCCGCTAACCTCAATCAGCCCGACCTCGGGCAGCGTCTGTCCCCAGTCACAGTTACCCCTCACGATATAGAATGGCTTATCGGGGGTATCCCCCGCCACCGTTTGGGCTTCCCGCGCACCATCCCCCAGATGCAATACCATGCGTGCCGCAGGTTGCTGCTCAATCGCCTGTCTGAGGCACTGTTCATTTCCGTGCGTGTCCGATACCACCAATAGTTTCATATCCGTCTGTCTCTTTTCATGGTTTCTCAGTCTACACCCATACTCATAATTGATGGGATAACAGCATAAGTATATCACAGACAAACTCTGTAAGGAAAGGTCTGAACCACGTATGAGCGATAATAAATTGACACCTGATCAGCTTCAGGCTCTTTTGCAATATGCCAGCAAACGTCTGGGCACCACGCCCGAGGAGCTGCAAAAAACGGTTTCCACCCAAGGCGTACAATCCATGGCCTCGCGGTTTTCACCCGCCGATGCCGCTAAAATCCAAGCGCTGGTCGGTGACAAAGATAAGCTCGAGCAGACGCTTAACTCACCCCAGGTCCAGCAGTTCTTAGAAAAATTTCTGGGCAACAAATGATGAAGTCTATTCTCTCCCGAAAGTCGGTGACAGCTCATGGACGATCTGGCCAAAAAAATCAGCGATCTGCTGAATTCTCCTGAAGGGATGCAAAAGCTTCAGGCGGCAGCGGCTTCGTTCGGTATTGGCGGGAATGCTGCCTCCGAAGAAAAAAACGAGCCCTCTGTGCCCGCCGGTGCTTCCATACCGTCTTCCTCATCCGATTTCGCATCGGGGCTGGGGGACATGGAGATGATACAGAAGCTTCTGCCCCTTTTGTCCAACGTCAAAAGCGACGATAAGGATACCATTCTTCTCAAGGCGCTGCGTCCTTATCTGCAGGACCAACGCCAACAGCGGCTGGATGAAACCGTCAAGATGATGCGGCTGCTCAAGATACTCCCGCTGATTAAAGATAAGGGAGGTTTGTAAAACACCCTTGTCCTATCATTCGAAACGCCACACTGATAAAAGGGGGACGCCCGCCGTGGATGACAACATGCTCCGCATGCAGCAGGAAGCCGTGGAACGCGTGCGTCAAATGCAGGAGCGCGCGCGCAAATATGTGGATGACGACCGGGAGCCGGTCTCCTCAAAGCCGGGTGTGCAACCCGCGTCCGTCGGGCATGACCGCCCGCTCTCCTTCCCACCGCCTTCCATGCCGCCTGCGCCCCCCGATGACAGCGAGCATAAGAAAGGCTTATCTTTTCTGGCAGGCTTCGGCGACGACCGCGAGCAGCTGTTCCTGCTGCTGATCGTCTTCGTCCTCATTCGTAACGACGCGCCGATCGAACTGATCCTGGCGCTTCTTTACATTGCGATGTAAACAACATTGCGATGGTAACAACATTGCGATGGTAACAACATTACAATGTAAGTAATACTGCCATGGTAATGTACAACACAAATCCACCGCATCCGTCGGCTGAACATGGATGCGGTGGATTATTTCTATTCAGTATAAACTGTCTGTCTTATAAAAAGTTGATGTATCACACATCCACCTATGCTGCCTGACTGGGTTGTGTCTCTTCTATATCCACATAAGCAGCCAAATCATCCGGGGGTGTAATCGTTACAGGCTGACCGATATTATTGAATTTTTCAATCATCTCCAAATCCATTGAAACATCGACTTCCTCCCCCTCACTTGACATCGTGACACGGATTGTTGTGGTAATGTGGATATCAACAAAGTTGCCGTTACCGTCTATATGCATCGTCATTGTCATATCGCTGAATGAATAATTCTTCATGGCCACATCGCCAGAGCTTTCGGGCAGTGCACCGCCAATCGCTTCTTCCAGCGCAGACGCAGGCATAGAAACCGTTATGGTGATTATACCGTCTGCCTGACTTGTTGTTGCTCTGGAAAAATCACTTTCGGAAAAATCCGATGTATCCATCATGCCAAATTCATCGGCCATCTTCTGTGCACTCATCTCCTGCTTGAATTTTTGTCCCATTGTATTAACATAGGCAACGTTATCCCGATAATAGTATTCGGCGGTGATTGTCTGCCCCATTGAAAGCACCGAAAACTTTGCGCTGGCTGTAGTAAGGCTATTCTGTTGCTGAACAGCCTTTACATTACCATCCATCTCCATTTTGATAATGCTGCCAGAAATATGATACGAAAAGGAGTTGTAAACATCCATATCCACTTGAGTAAGAGCTCTGTATTTCTGTAATGCATTGCTATAAATCCCATATGCGTCATACGGCTTCGCCGTGGTGGTCGTTGTTGGTATCGTCGTAGTCGTAGGTTTTGCCGTCGTAGTCGTGGGCTTTGCCGTTGTCGTTGTCGTCGGTACGGTAGTTGCCTGAGTCGCTGTCGTAGCTGTGGAAGCAGTGGTCAGTAAAATGGATTCCGCTGTGGATTGGTCTGAAACGGTATCGCTTGCCGCTGAATTCTTCGTCATGCAAGACGAGCACCCCACAAGAACAGCCGTGGCTATAATGCAAATCCATAGTCTTTTTGTCTTTTTCACCGTATTACCCCTTTTCAATCCTCATTAACTATAATCATACGCATTCAGGCGAAATAAGTCAACCATTATCTGCAAATTGTGGCACATTTACGCATATATACAGCTTATCAAAATTCTTCTTCCCATGGAATTTTCGTGACAAATTGGGGCACAGCATATATAATAGGAGACAGTTAAAGAGGACACCATTCTGAAAGGAACGAAACGGTTTGAACTATGCACTGAATTCGTATTGGAAGCATTTTAAGAGCGGCACGGACATCCGCGGTGTAGCCATCGACGGCGTCGAGGGCGAGCCTCTGGATCTCACCGATGACGTCATTGATAGCATGGCGGCGGGATTTGCCGCCTGGCTTGCAGCGAACACGGACAAGCCCTGTGACCATCTTACCGTATCGGTCGGGCATGACAGCCGCCTGTCGGGGCCGCGTATTCGCGATGCGGTCGTACGAGCACTGACGGCAGCGGGCATACATGTGCTCGACTGTGGGCTGGCCTCCACACCGGCCATGTTCATGACCACGGTGGATCTCGCCTGTGACGGGGCTGTACAAATTACCGCCAGTCATCACCCCTATCACCGCAACGGGCTTAAATTCTTTGTACGCTCGGGAGGTCTTGAGGGCAGTGATATCGAACAGGTTCTCGGCCTCGCACAAGCCTTTGCCGAAGGCACCGCACAACGTCCCACAGCGGCGGCGATCGGCACGTGCGAACAAGTCAACTATATGCAGCAATATGCCGAACGTCTTCGCTCACTGATTAAAGAGGGCGTCAAGGCGGCGGATTATGACCACCCGCTGGCCGGTTTCCACATCGTGGTGGATGCCGGAAACGGTGCGGGCGGCTTTTATGCAACCGATGTACTCAAACCTCTGGGTGCGGACATCTCGGGCAGCCAATTTCTCGACCCTGACGGACGCTTTCCCAACCATATTCCCAATCCGGAAAACAAACAGGCCATGGAGTCGGTTTGCGGTGCAACCGTGCGGGCGGGTGCCGATCTGGGCGTCATCTTTGACACCGACGTGGATCGTGCGGGATGCGTGGATGCGGCAGGGCGGGAAATCAACCGCAACCGCCTGGTGGCGCTCGCTTCGGTGATCGCTTTGGAGGGCAATGAGGGTGGTACGATCGTTACCGATTCCATTACCTCAAGCGGCCTTAAAATCTTTATTGAAAAAGAACTGGGCGGCGTTCACTGCCGGTTCAAGCGGGGCTATAAAAACGTCATTAATGAGTCGCTGCGTCTCAATGCCGAAGGGGTCAACTCTCCTCTGGCGATCGAAACCTCAGGCCATGCGGCTTTGAGAGAAAACTATTTTCTGGACGACGGTGCCTATCTGATTACAAAAATCATCATCAAAACGGCTCAGCTGCGCGCACAGGGAAAAACGCTGGACTCCCTGATTGAAAAGCTGGCCGAACCGGTGGAAAGCGTGGAGCTGCGCCTGCATATTCTGGAATCCGATTTCAAAATCTGCGGCAACCGTGTTTTGGCTGCCGTGGAGGACTATGCAAAACAACAGGGATGGGCGGTCGCTGATGACAGCCGCGAGGGCGTACGCATATCCTTCGGCTGTGGCGAGGGCGATGGCTGGTTTTTGCTGCGCCTGAGCGTCCACGATCCGGTCATGCCGCTCAACATTGAAAGTGATGTGCCCGGCGGCTGTCTCGTGATCGCGCGCAAGCTGGATGCCTGTATGCGTGGGCAGCAGGGTCTCAACCAGAGCGCTTTGGAAGAATTCGTGAAATAGAGGCACTCGCAAGGAAAGGAAGTGTTCGGATGGACTGGACAGAAGTATGTATCACAGTGGCGTCGGCCGACACCGACCGCGCATCAGATATAGCCAATATGGTCGTGCCCTACGGCATTTATGTGGAGGATTACAGCGATCTGGAGCAGGGTGCGCGTGAGATCGCACACATTGACCTGATCGACGAGGAGCTGTTGGCACGTGACCGCACGCATTCCATTATTCATGTGTATATCAGCCCAGAAGAAAACCCGGCCGAGGCAGTCGCCTTCCTGCGTGAACGCTACACGGCGGAAGGGATTGCGCATGAGGTTCTGACCAATGAGGTGCGCGAATCCGACTGGGCAAACAACTGGAAAAAGTATTTCAAACCCCTGCCCATCGGCGATAAGCTGATGATCTGCCCTACGTGGGAAGAGGTACCGCCTGCCGACGGGCGGGCTCTGCTTCATATTGATCCGGGCATGGCGTTCGGCACGGGCGGACACGAAACCACCCGTTTGGTGCTCGAAACTCTGGAAAAGTATGTTCACGGCGGCGAAAGCCTGCTGGATGTAGGCTGCGGCAGCGGTATTTTGTCGATTGCCGCGCTGCTGCTGGGGGCCGAACATACGGTGGGTGTGGATATCGACAAACTCGCAGTCAAAACCGCCATTGAAAACGGCGAGCTCAACGGGTTTCGCCCCCCGCAATAC
>JAEZJA010000129.1 GCA_023415895.1 Bacillota bacterium | reverse complement strand
ATCCACAGGCATCGCGCTCGTATGTGTCCTGCGCTACATCGCCCATGTCATCTCGGGCTGCACCGTCTGGGCGGGTGTTTCCATCCCCAGTACGTACGGACTGCTCTATTCCATGGCCTATAACGCTACCTACATGCTGCCCGAAATGCTCGTCACCATAGCGGGCGCGATCTTTGTAAGCCGTCTGCTCGACTTCCGCAGCCTGCCCATCACGCGTACGGCGGCGCAAGCGGCGACGCCCCGTCCAGCCTTAGTTCTGGAGGGTATTGCGGCAGCAATTGTCACGGGGGCCGCCATCTTTGACATTGTTCGCGTGTTCACAGCCATTCAGGGAGAAAGCGGCTTTGATATCACCCGCTTGTCCGATGTTTCCTGGGGTTTTCTCGGTATCGTAACACTGGCGGCTGTTGCTGTGGGCGCGGCGCTGGTTATGGTTGCACGATCCATCACACGTAAAGTCAACGCTGCACACGCGCGCTGAATCAATCAAGTTTATAAAAAAATTAGGAATAAAGGCTTGACAAGCGGGGTATACTGTGTATATACTATATGCACAGTATACCCCGCTATTTTATTATGAGGGAGGCGGTGACTTGAATATCCTCATCCGCAACACGGGAGATGCCCCCATTTACGTGCAGATCGTGGAGCAGATCAAGAACGCCATTATACAGGGCGAGCTGCAGGAGGGAGAGCTTCTTCCCTCCATCCGCCTATTGGCTAAGGAACTGCGCATCAGTGTGATCACCACCAAGCGCGCCTATGAAGAACTCGAACGCGACGGCTTTATTGTCACCATGTCGGGCAAGGGCAGCTTCGTGGCCTCCAAAAACCTGGAGTTCATCCGGGAGGAGCAGCGCAAGCGTATGGAAAGCTGCCTGACCGAAGCCGTTGCCGCAGCCCAGAGCGCAGGCGTTAGCCGAAGAGAGCTGTGTGATCTGATTGGCATTTTGTATGAAGCGGACGATGAATAATCCCAATCATGGAAAGGAGTACGTGTGATGAGTAACGTCATTGAACTGCAGGATGTCTGCAAATCTTATACCGACTTTTCGCTCGATCATCTCAACCTCCGCATGGAGGAGGGTACCATTCTAGGCCTTGTGGGGGCCAATGGTGCGGGAAAGAGTACGACCATCAAGCTGATTCTCAACCTCATACGTCGCGACGGGGGCAGCATTCGTGTCTTCGGGCGGGAACTCCTGGCGGATGAAGCCGCCATAAAACAACAGATCGGCGTCGTTTTTGACGAGCCCTGCTATCACGAGATCCTCAACCCCCGCCAAATCGCCTCGTACATGCGTTCGCTGTACAAAGGCTGGGATGACGCGCTGTTTACCTCCTACCTGCGCCGCTTTTCGCTGCCCGACACGAAAAACGTCAAAGACTATTCGCGAGGCATGAAGATGAAGCTGTCCATAGCCGCCGCCCTCGCCCACCGTCCCCGTTTGCTGATTCTGGATGAACCGACCAGCGGACTTGATCCTTTGGTGCGCGATGAGATTCTGGACATTTTTCTGGATTTTCTCCAGAATGACCAGCACTCTATTCTGTTGTCCTCCCACATCACAAGTGATTTGGACAAAATAGCGGACACGATTGCGCTGCTCAGCAACGGCCGCCTGCTCTTCCACGAGGGGAAGGACACCCTGCGTGAGCACTACACCCTGGTCAAGGGCAGCGGACAGCTGCTGTCAGCCATTCCACCCTCAGAACTAATCGGCACACGCAAAAACCAGTTCGGCTTTGAAGCGCTGACGGCTAATGGCAATCTGGTGCGCCGTTTTCCCGGCCTGACGGGTGAACGTCCGTCGATTGAAGATATTATGCTCTATTCTACGAGAGGTGAACGTCATGAGTGAAATGAAGGGACTTATTCTTAAGGATTGGTATTTGATGTCCCGCCAGCTCAAGTTGATGGTGGTCTATGTTGTGGTTTTTGTGGTCATTTTCAGCTTCACGCTGGACGGCATGGGGGCCATGACGAGCTTTTTATCCGTGGTGACCTTTTTGCTGTCGATTAACTGCTTTGCTTATGACGAGCAGGTCCACTTTGAGAAGATGGTCGCCGCTGCGCCTGTGCGCCCGATAACCGTCGTGCTTTCCCGTTATATCGCGTCCATTTCGCTCGGCCTGGGTGCCAGCATTCTCATCATGTCCGTCAATCTGCTGACCGCTCTTGTACGCAAATCCCCCGACCTCTCTATCGGAGAGAGCCTGCTGTATATGGCAGCGGGCATGGGTGTGGCTATCGTGATTGTGTCCATCCTTTTCCCGCTGATTTATAAATACGGTGTCAACAAAAGCCGGCTGCTTATGCTGATACTCTTGGGCGCGCCTTCGCTGGTATTTATCCTTCTTACGTCCGTTCTGCCCGAGGAAACGCTCAGCTCTTTCACCCTGCCCCAAGGTTTGGTGGCAGCTCTGCCTGTTGTTCTTCCGGGGGCTGGGTTGGTGCTGCTGGCTGTGTCCATTTTCCTGTCCAAACGCATTGTTGCCAATAAACAGTACTAAGACGCTATCATCCCTGCTGCTATTCCACCAGAGACAGCAATTCCTTGGGAAGTTCGTATACACATCGGAATCCAGCCGCCACATTCGCCTCTTTGTATATAACCAAATCGTATGTCAGGCCATTCGCATAGCGCAGCGTGACGATGATATCCCACGAACCCGACTGCTGCATTAGCCTCATGGCGGTATTGTTATCCTGTTGAGGGGTGAGCGCACCGAACAAGCTTTGAAATTTATCCAGTGCGGTGGCATCCGTAATCGTTTTGGTATAGGTTTCCGAGGATCCGCCGGTGTGGCGTGTGCCGAAACAGTCAATGGCCTCGAGCGTCGTACCCGATCCGCAGACATCCAGCACATCCTTTCCCGTATGGTCACCCGTCTCTTTAAAATAGCTGAAACGATAAAGGGAATAGGTTTCTCCCGTCTGAAGCAGAATGAGCGCGGACGAATCACACCCCCGCACGCGATAGGCTGTGCAGCCCTCTTTGGCAGCCGGGCCGCTCACCGCGGTGAGTGCCATGCCTTTGTTCGCCTGTGTCAGGGGTTGGGTCAGGCCCAGGTTTTGGATAACCGCCTCATCGGTTACGGCGTCAAAGACCATGCCGTTGGTTAAGATCTGTGATTTTGTAAGACTGTTTTTCTTTTGCAGGCTTTCCAAGGAGAAGAGCAGCACCAAAACCGCCACAAGCACCGCCACCGTAACGATGGCCACCGTGATGAGCTGCTTTTGAGCGGATCTGCCGCCGGATGGCGTGGAATATTCATCTTCAAAATCGGTCTGCGCATGGTATTCGGTTATCATACCTCTATTCCCCCTCTGCTGCAGTGCCTTCCGTCCCCGCTTTTTCATCCACACGGGACATCGACACCAGGCTGTTTTTCCATTATAGCAATGACGCTTGGCAAAAACAAGCAGATTCTATGCTTAGACAAAATCCCCCATCCAGCTTCGCTCGCAACGCTGGATGGGGGATTTTTACACGTTTCCTCTAACCGGATGACTCGGTCTATTTCGCGTATTGGGGTTTCTCCCTTGGGTATTGCGACAACTTATAACTAAATATTGTATTTTTTTACCTCTATGTTATAATTGGAACTTATGAGCTCGTGTAATATTGACAAATGAAAGGGTGTATCCATTGGTTCTCGCACTTATACTGTTTCTTGTAACCTATGCTTTGTTACTCGCGTTGCCTAAATACAGAGCGTATGTTGCCTTGGCTTCGGCTGCGTTATTTGTCATTCTCGGCATTCTTCCTATCAGCAAGGTTTTCTTTTCCGTGGATTGGAACGT
>JAEZJA010000120.1 GCA_023415895.1 Bacillota bacterium | reverse complement strand
TTCCACAGGCGGGGCCACGATTTATAAAGAAAGCTTGAAAATGCTGCCCGCCATTTTGTCACAATTGCAAGCAGGCGGTATAGCGCGTGCGGGTGTCAGTTCTGCGGCCACACTCGTGCTAATGATTCCGCCGATTGTCCTGTTCCTGGTATCTCAGAATAAGATCATCGAAACAATGAGTACATCGGGTATTAAATAAGACAATTGTTTCAAGCAACATTCATTTTTTGTGGTTAATTCCGGCAAATGGAGGTTAACAATTTGAATCTCAAAAAAATGATCAGTCTGATCATGGTCTTTACACTTATGGCAACGTTTACAATGCCTGCTTTGTCTTTGTCGGAGCTTCAGCCAGATAACACGTACTTCGACTATAAGTATAACGCCAAAGAGCAAGCAGTTGCGGGTTCGCCAGGATATCTCCCCAAAGAGCGCTACAACTCTATCGAAGGCGCTGGGCCATTGAACAAGCCAACCGATATCTACGTCAGCACAGACAACGTCGTCTACATTTTAGATGCTGGCAATAATCGCGTCGTGGTACTGGATAAGGAACTGAAATTTTTAAAAACTGTTACCTTTACCGATCAGAATCAGGAACCGCTCGCTTTTATGGATGCCACCGGTCTGTTCGTGGATAACAATTGTCGGATATTGATTGCAGACGGCAAGGCGAAAAAAGTATATATCTTTTCGGAAAAAGGCGAGTACCTTGATGTACTTGGCGAGCCGGTTTCGGACGTTTTGCCGCAAGGATTTAATTACGTGCCGCAAAAAGTCCTGTGCGACGATTACGGCGTGTATTACGTGCTGTCAAAAGGCAGCTATAGCGGTATATTGCAGTATAAGAGCGATAAAACGTTTATCGGCTTTTATGGCGCTGAAAAGGTAACCGTCACGATGTCTTTGCTGATGGATCAGTTTTGGAAAAAGATTCTGTCTACCGCCCAGGCGCAAGGCATGCGCAAATATGTACCTGTAGAATATACCAGCATCGATATTGACCAACAAGGCTTTATCTACGGTGTTAAGAACGATTCTGACGGCACGTTTTTGGGACAGCTTAAACGTTTAAATCCCCTCGGTGAAAATGTACTGTGGTATAACGGCCGAGGATCCGTCAGACGCTATGGAGAAATGGAAGTCTATTATAGCGCACAATCCGGCTATATAGATTCACAATTCGCTGATCTGGTATATGACAATAACGGGTTTATCAATTTGCTTGATAAGCGCAAAGGGCGTATTTTTCAATATGATCTGAATGCCAATCTGCTGTTCTCCTTTGGTGGGTTAGGTTCTGAAATGGGCACTTTTTCTTCTCCTGTAGCGATTGAAACAGTGGGCTCACGCATATTGGTCATCGATGTCAACGATTCAGCTCTAACGGTTTTTGAAGAAACAGCCTTCGGACAGCTCTATCATCAAGGCGCGTTGCTCAATCGCAAGGGCGAAAATGAAGAAGCGTTCGAGATTTGGGAAACGGTTCTGGAGACAGATCGTTATGATGAACTCGCCAATTTGGGCATGGGCAAAGCCCTTATGGCCAAAGGCGAATATAAAGACTCACTGCAATATTTTCGCAATGCCGACTCCCGTGAAAACTATTCCGAAGCGTATAAAGATTATCGCAATATGCTGCTGGTTGACAATTTCGTATGGATTATGCTCGCGCTACTAGTGATTGTTGCAGCATGGATTGTGTTTTGTAAGTTTAAGAAAAAGCGCGTTGTTACGGAGTACGACTTGAAAGTTTCCAAGCAGCGTATGCCCTTTTATGCGATGTGGCATCCTTTTAAAGCCTATACCATGCTCAAGGAAGAAAAGCAAGGCAGTGCTTTCTATACTATGCTGATCGTTGCTGCATTTTTGGTCATGTCGATTATTCAAAGACAAGCTACTGGGTTTTTGTTTAATTATCAAGATCCCGATTCATTCAATATCATCTATATGCTGTTTTCAACGGTCGGATTGTTCTTGTTTTTTACGATTTCCAACTGGGCGGTTTCTACGCTCATGGATGGTGAGGGTAAGTTCAAGGAAATATGGACGTTTACCGGTTATGCCATTCTCCCCTATGTCATGATGATGATACCGCTGGTGTTAGCCAGCCATTTCCTCACACTGGATGAAAGCGCGTTTTATCAGGTAGCATTGACGGCATCCTATATTTGGGCCGGAGTAGGTGTGGTGATGGCGGTGAAGGAAGCGCATCAATACACCATGAAGAAAACGGTATTTAACCTGCTGCTGACGCTTGTTGGCATGGTTCTTGTTATTGTTATGATGGCCATTATCTATAGCGTTGTCACGCAATTAGTAACATTTATTGGCAGTATAGCATCAGAAATTGCGTTAAGATAAGGCGGTGATGATATGAAAAAGAAATGGATTCCTATTCTTGTTGCGCTGTCTATCTCATCAATCGTACTGTCATTTCATACCATAGCTTCCCCATCGACAGCTCCATCCACTCCATCCACTGACGCGCAGGATGCTGTCGAGGGATTTGACTACGAAGTCGTAGCTTCGGAAGATGGATTGGTAATGCTGGCGGATTTGACGACGGGTCATTTTGCTGTGGAAACGAAACAAGGTGTACAGTATGCCAGCGCCGTGGAAGCGTATGAAAAAGATGAACTGGCCTCGGGTAAATACAAAAACACCTTGGTATCCGAAATCGCCATTACCTATTATGATGCCAATGGCAATACAAAGAGCGATGTATCCAATCCAACGGCAAAAAGCGAAACGAACGCCATAAAAAACGGTATTCGTACCACATTTCAGTTCAAAAAATTCGGCTTTGAAATCCCCGTCGAATTCACCATCGAAAACGGCGGGTTACGCGCCACGGTAATCGCAAAAGATATCAAAGAAACCGTGGATGAATATCACTTATCGACGGTTTCGCTGTTGCCTTCGTTCTCGGCAGCATCGATGACCGAAGAGGGATATTTGATGATTCCGGATGGTTCGGGTGCCCTTATTTCGTTTAATCAACCTTCGGGAACCTTTGAATATTCTGCGCAAGTGTATGGCAAAGACGATACTATCGCCATAAAACAAAAAAAAGCGAATCTGCCGAAGATTCTATTGCCGGTTATTGGTATGCATCGCAACGATGGCGGGTTTACGGCTATTGTCGATTCAGGAGAAGCTACTGCTTCAGTTAACGCCTCAACGAGCGGCGTCAAACACAGTTATAACTCAACATTTTTCAGCTTCAATTATCGCTCCGCCGATTCGGTGCGCATGAAGTCACAAACGTACGATTCTCGCTTGATAACCGTGCTGAATACTCAGCCAGAATATCCGGATGAGTTCTCGGTCATCTATCGCTTCATGCAAGCGGATACCAATAATTACATCGACATGGCTAAGGTGTATCGTGAGTATCTGTTGAAGAAGGAAAAGCTAAACAAACAGACAACGGCTTCGTATACGAGTGTGCTGCTGGAGTATTTTGGCGGTTTTGAGCGACAGGAAAATGTCATGGGTATTCCTGTGGATAAAGTGCTTGCTTTAAGTGAGTTTGATGATATCTCAGCCGTGTCACAGTATATATCCGACGACAAAAAACTGGC
>JAEZJA010000112.1 GCA_023415895.1 Bacillota bacterium | reverse complement strand
ATCCCAATACATACCCGCCGGAGCACGTCCCGACTAACGCGCAGGAATCCCAGCCCGTCAACTTTGCCTCCTATGATCCAAACGGACAGATCCCACCCTATACGCCGTCCTTTCCCACCGGTAATACACCGCCCCAGCAGCCGTATTATCCGGTTGGCCAACCCATGCAGGGAAACGGATACGTCCCCCATCCCGGATATCCTCAAGGTTCGCCCGGAGTCACACCCCCGTATAATTATTATCAGCAGCAGCAACCGGGGTATATGCCGCCGATCTATCCCCCCGCCGTGTCACCCACGCGACCGGGCGATGGTTTTGGCGTTGCCTCGCTCGTTCTGGGCATTGTTTCGGTCTTGCTGGCATTCCCCTTTTTTGGCCTTCTTATGGCGGTTGTGGGGCTCATTCTTGGCATCATTGGCAAAGCGAAGGGGAGCGGCGGATTGTCCATTGCCGGTATCGTTCTCAGCAGTGTGGGGTTGGTGATCGGGCTGCTGCTTGTGATATTGATTGTTTTTGCCATATCCCAGAGTTCGTCGACGCTTGAGAGCTCAAACACCTTTACCGCGATGGTCTCGCTGCTGCGTTGATTCCCAGCCGGTTTGTGAAAAGGTTAGATGGAATACAAGCCACTATGTGTATGATCCGATATAGATAGTTAAACGGCTTGGTAAGATGATAAAAAGAATAGTATAAAAATCACGAGCTGGAAGAATGTTTCATTCTTCCGGCTTGTTTTGTTTTTCAGAAAGGCCATCAAGCAATGGACAATACGGTTTTCACCCACCTATCTTTTTATTTGACCGCATGCGCCAATTCGTCATATTCACCGCTTTTTAATCGCTATAATAGAGGAGCGGTTATTTCCCGGGACAACGTGTGATTTTGACAGCATCCGTTCGATTGATCGGATGGTTCGATACAGAGGTGGAGACTGCCATGCCCGTCATTTACCTGGACGTTTTGATTGCCTTAAATCTGTTCATTGATTTCCTCCTGCTCAGCGCGACTACACGTATTCTGCGCATCCCCTATCGACGGGGACGACTGGTTCTCGGTGCACTGTTCGGCAGCATCAGCTCCTGCCTGATTTTTCTGCCGCGTATGAACACGTTGATGACCTTCCTGGTGAATATCACGGCGGGCTGTCTGATCGTGCTGATCGCGTTCAGCTGGAAAAGCCTGTCGCTGTACATAAAAGAGATTGCTGTGTTTTTGGTCGTTTCTGCCGTGTTCGGCGGCATCTGCTACGCCATCTGGTATTTCATCGCGCCCACCGGCTTTACCGTTGTCAACGGCGTTGTCTATTACAATATTTCGCCGCTGTTGCTGACGCTTCTGACGGTGGTCAGCTATGTGGCCATTACCCTTTATGACAGGGTAACACATAAGAAAACGGGTCAGGGGCACGATTACCGTCTACGGGTGTTGTGCGAAGAAGGCACTGTGGAGCTGAGGGCACTGTATGATACCGGGCATCACGTGACCGATGTGTTTTCCGGAAGCCCGGTTGTTATTGTGAGCTATCCGTCGGTGGAACGGTATGTCGGCAAAGACCTTCGGGGGTTGCTGAGCGACGCTCTGAATGAGTCGTTTTCGCGTGTGGGACAGAGGACGACGGCGACAGCCGTACAGACCGGGCTTCGCATGATCCCCTATCAGACGGTCAGCGGTACTGGATTGCTGCCCGCCTTTAAGCCTGCCCAAATGCTGCTGGTAACGTCAGCTAACGAACAGACGGACATTACTGGCTGTTATGTAGCGGTGTGCCGCGTGCTGGGACGAGGCGATTACGAGGCAATTATCGGCACAGATATTGTCAGTTTGGTTAAAGGAGGCCGGGCAGCATGGGCATCGTTTTCCGGATGATGCGGGATAAATGGCATCGTCTGTTGCAAAGGCTGCTACGGCTCGCGGCCAATGAGACCCATTATATCAACGGCGCTGATTCGCTTCCGCCGCCCCTGACAGCTGAAGAAGAAGCCGATATATTTGATAGAATCGAACGCGGCGATGCGAGTGCCAAGGATGAGCTGATCACCCATAATCTGCGGCTGGTCGTCTATATCGCGCGCAAATTTGAAAATTCGGGCGTGGGCATCGAGGATCTGATCTCCATCGGTACCATCGGACTCATCAAAGCCGTCAATACCTTTTGTCCCACCCGCAATATCAAGCTGGCCACCTATTCCTCCCGCTGCATTGAAAATGAGATTTTGATGTATTTGCGCAAAAATGCACAGCTGCGCAACGAGACCTCCATTGATGAGCCGCTCAATGTGGATTGGGACGGCAACGAACTGCTGCTGTCGGATATTCTGGGCAGCGATCCGGATATCGTCAACCGCAACATTGAGCAGGAGGCGGAAAAAACGCTGCTGCTAGATTGTATTTCCCGGTTGTCGGACAGAGAGCAGTTTATTATGTGCCTGCGTTTCGGCATCAACGGCAATAAGGAGCATACGCAAAAGGAGGTCGCCGATATGCTCGGCATCTCGCAATCGTATATATCCAGGCTGGAAAAAAAGATTATCAAAAGGTTGAAAAAAGACTTTGAAAAAACCTATTAATGGCGCGAGATAACACGTTTCTAGAGTATAAACGTCCCTGCATAAAGGTGGATATATATGAAGTAATCACTCCTGTATACAAATTTCCAGACTTGCTATAGATAACATCAAGTGCTATGCTTATGCTGACATGTTTGTACACTGCGAGGTGCAAAAGTGAAGTAACTCAGTACCTCTCGCGGCAAAGCGTTAATCCGGTCGCAAAAAATGAGATGCCAAATTAATGACATCTCATAAATCATTTTATCCGAGACCGCGGAAAATTTTGTGTAAAAGTGAATGAAGAGCTTCTTTTCTGACAAGAATTAGGGTAAGAAATAATTCAACTTTGAAAGGAAGCTTTTTGTATGGAAAAGGTACCAGGGGAACTGATGAAAGAGTTCGTAAACAGCCAAAATTTCAGCAGCACGACCGAAGTAATGGAAGCAATGAAGGAGATGTTCCGAGACGTCCTTCAGCAGGTAATGGAAAGCGAATTGGATGAAACGCTCGGTTACGAAAAAAGCAACCGCATGTCGAATAATGATGAAATTGCCGTGTCGAAAAACTACAGAAACGGGTATTCCAAAAAGACAGTCAAAACGCAGCTCGGAGAAGTGGAAGTCAAAGTTCCCCGTGACCGGAATGGCGAATACGAGCCGCAAATCATCGGGAAATATGATCGAAACGCTGACGGTATGGAAGAAAAAATTCTGGCACTATATGCTTGCGGCATGAGCCAGCGTGACATTTCCGAACAGATCAAAAACCTGTACGATGTCGATATATCACCGGAACTGGTCAGTAAAATCAGTGAGAAAATCATGCCGGAGGTTGCAGCGTGGCAGG
>JAEZJA010000053.1 GCA_023415895.1 Bacillota bacterium | reverse complement strand
GCCCGGAGCGACGCCGTCGACAAAGAGCACCTTGACGTCCTCGCCGTCATCGGCAGCCAGAATCATGCCCTGGCTTTCAACGCCGCACAGCACGGCGGGCTTGAGGTTGGACACCAGCACAATGCGGCGACCCTTCAGGTCTTCGGGAGTATACCATTTGGCAATACCCGAACACACTGTGCGGGGCGTGCCGCTGCCGTCGTTGAGCGTCAGCTTGAGCAGCTTCTTGGCCCGTTTGATGGGCTCGCAATCGGTGATTTCGGCCACGCGCAGATCGACCTTGGCAAACTCGTCGATACCGATCTGTGGGAGGAAGGCCACATTTTCAGCCGTCTCCTCCTGGCTTTGTTCCTGCTTCGCTGCGGCATCGTTTTCCGCCTGAATCTCAGCCAGCATTTTTTCGGAATCAATGCGGGCAAACAGCGGCACGGGTGTTCCCACCTGATAGGCCGCGGCAGCGCCGAACTCGCCCTGCACCGTCTCAATGCCGGTGAGATCGTCCGAAACGCCGATCTGCGCGAGAATGCTGTCCGACGTGGTCGGCATGAAGGGACGCAGCAGAATGCCGAGCGTACGGATGCACTCGAGCAAATTGTAGAGCACATCGTTGAGACGGCTCTTGGTCTCCTCACTCTTAGCAAGTATCCAGGGGGCTGTTTCATCAATATATTTGTTGCACCGGCGTGCCAGGTTCATCACCGCATCCAGCGCATCGGCATTGTGGAAGCTGTCCATCAGGCGGAAATACTCCTGCGTGGTCTTGGCGGCCGTGGCTCGCAGATCGGTGTCCAGCTCGTCGACCGCCGTCGGCTTGGTCACCCGCCCGTCAAAATACTTATTGGCCATGGCAATGCTGCGGTTGACCAGATTGCCCAGCGTGTTGGCCAGGTCGGCATTGTACTTGGCAATGACGTTCTCATAGGTGATGGAGCCGTCCTGCGCAAACGGGATTTCAGACAGCAGATAATACCGGACGGCATCCACCCCGAAATGGCGGGCCAGATCGTCCGCATACAGCACATTGCCCTTGGATTTGCTCATCTTATCCTCACCCACGAGCAGCCAGGGATGACCCAGCACCTGCTTGGGAAGCGGCTCGCCCAGCGCCATGAGGATGATTGGCCAGTAGATCGTGTGGAAGCGCATAATGTCCTTGCCAATGACATGCACATCCGCCGGCCAAAATTCCTTATACAACTCGCTGCTGCCATCAGGGTCATAACCGATACCTGTAATATAGTTGGACAGCGCGTCCAGCCATACATAGGTCACATGCTTTTTATCAAACTCAACCGGGATTCCCCACGTAAAGGAGGTGCGGGACACGCACAGGTCGGACAGCCCGGGCTTGAGAAAATTGTTAACCATTTCGGCGCGGCGGGAATCGGGCTTGAAAAAGTCCGGATTGCTCTCGTAATAGTCCATCAGCCGATCCTGGTATTTGCTCAAACGCAGAAAATAGGCTTCTTCCTTGGCGTCGATTACCTCGCGGCCGCAATCGGGGCATTTGCCATCCTTAAGCTGAGAGGCGGTGAAGAAGGACTCGCAGGGCACACAATATTTGCCCTCATACACACCTTTGTAGATGTCGCCTTGATCGTACAGTTTCTTGAAGATTTTCTGCACAGCCCGCTCGTGGTCGGCATCCGTGGTGCGGATGAACCGATCGTAGCTCGTGTTCATGCAGTCCCATACCGCTTTGATCTGCGCAGCGATCCCGTCCACGTATTCCTTAGGGCTGATGCCCTGTGCTTTGGCGTATTCCTCGATCTTCTGTCCGTGTTCATCCGATCCGGTCAGGAAGTGGACACGGTACCCCATCATTCGCTTATACCGCGCAATTGTATCGGCCAGCACCGGATCATAGGTGTTGCCGATATGCGGCTTGCGCGACGTATAGGCAATGGCCGTTGTAATGTAGAATGTTTTATTGTTCATAATGGTTCCTCCTCGGAATTTGCAGCAGATCTCCCGAAAAGACGGGACAGGGCAAATTTGGTTATCTTTATATTTTACCAGACTGGTTTGAAAATACAAGATCTCTTTGCAAAAATCACCAGATTGGCTAATAGCGGTGATAACACCCGTTTTGTAGCCAATCATTTTCCCGCGGTGTCATACATATACTGGAGTACATAGGATGAATGGAGGCCATTTTATGGTCATTCGGCTGCGTTACAAGTGGATTTTTGGTATTGGCGCAGGGATTGTGTGTGCCATACTGCTGCTGGTTCTGTTGACAGGCCCCCTTAGTACCAATGTGGTTACAGACATAAAGGATGCCGTTAAGTTGCCTATCTTTATGTACCACGAGGTCAAAAACAAAAAATCGGGCAAAGATGCGATAACACCGGCCGAGCTCGAAGCCGATTTTAAATATCTCAATGACAACCATTTCAACACCATCACCATGGCGCAGCTGATCGCCTATGTGTATGACAATATACCGCTTCCCGAAAACCCCATCATCATCACCTTTGACGACGGGTATCTGAGCACCTATGTCAACGTGCTGCCTCTGCTCAAGCAATACAACATTCATATCGTCTTTTCAATCATCGGTAAGAACGCCGACGATTTTACCAAACGGCCCGACAGCAATATCGATTATTCCCATGCCACATGGGAACAGATCAACGAAATGGTTGCCACGGGGCTTGTGGAGGTACAGAACCACACCTACAACCTTCACGCCAATAAAGGACGCATCGGCTGTAAGCAGTGCAAGGGCGAAACCCTTGCGCAATACGAAAAGGTGATGCATGACGATATAGGCATGCTACAGGATCTGATCACCCAGAAGATCGGCATCACGCCCACCACCTTTACCTACCCATACGGCCTGTCGAGCAAATATACCGACATGATCCTCCGGGAAATGGGCTTTAAAGCCACGCTGTCGTGTACCTATGGCATCAATCAGATCACCAAGGAGCCCAGTACGTTGTATGGGCTCAAGCGAGTCTGCCGATCCCACGATCAAAGCCTGCAAAAGCTGCTCAAAGAGGTACTCAAAACCATTCGGCCCGCCTCTTAATACCGCCTTCCAACGTGATACGCATAAACAGTACCATACCGGCAGCACACCGTCGATCAAACGGTTTGCTGCCGGTAGCCGTCTGGGGCGTTCCCGGCATCCGATCTCCCTTTGCCGGAGAGCGTGCTTTGCTCTTGTTGATCAACCCTCTCATCCCTCTCATGTTTTAAAAATCTCCCCCATAATCTAACACCCTATCCTCCTGGTATTCCTTCGCATTCTAACCCACGCGCCTGTCCACATAGTTTAAAAAATGCATGTGGAGGTAACATCATAACCCTCTTTTTTTTATCCCTTAGGCAGTTTGGGTGTGAAAAGTCGAATTTTGGGAGTGAAATGTTGGGGTAGGAATTGATTCAATTGCTAATATTTAGTATAATAAAATCTAAATATGTCTAATTGAGGTGCCACGGCACAGGGAGGGATGGTCATAAACATGCTGCGGATCGCCGTATGCGATGACGATCCAGATTGTCTGGAACATACAAAAAAATTGATTCAGCGGTGGAGCGACGAAAAGAGCACTCCCGTGTTCATCCAATGCTTTCTCAACGGAGATGCCCTGATTGACGAAAATTTGCGTAAGCGTTTCGACATTGTCTTTCTGGACGTTGTTATGCCGCTCTTGAACGGCATGGGTACCGCTCGTGAGCTGCGGGAGCATGACAAGGCCGTCTCAATCGTCTTTCTTACATCGTCTCCGGAATTTGCAGTGGAATCCTATTCTGTAAAAGCTCATGATTACATCCTAAAGCCGAAAATGGCTGAACGGCTGTCAGCAACACTGGATGAGCTCTCGGTGGCTCTTTATAGGGAACCGAAATCGCTGTTGCTCAAAAGTATCTGCGGTTATAGAAAAATTGATTTTCGCGATATTGCCTTTGTTGAAGCGCAAAACAAGCGGATTCTATTTCACCTTCGATCGGGCGAATCGGTACAAATTACGCAGCCCCTCAATAGTTTTGAAAACCAGCTCGTGCTTCAGGACGGCTTTTTCAAATGCCACCGCAGCTATATCGTTTACATGCCAAACGTGAACTCGTTCAACACCAATGAAATCACCATGACATGCGGCACGCATATTCCGATCGCCAGAGGACTTGGAAAGGCCTTTCATGATGCGTACTTTGCCTTCATGTTTCATGAGTAGGGGATGTTATCCATGCTCCAGACCATTTTGGGATTTCTCAACTTCAGTGTTTTACTGTTTTTCGGAATCTATGTATCCGCATCTTTTCTCCAGCTTGAAAGTACAAGAAAGAATCATCTGATTTTGTTTGGTTTTGGCTCAGTACTGAACTTGTTGCAATTGCTCCTTTATATGCTTATCGGCATGGAGCATACGCAGATGCTCTATCCGCTGGTTGTGCATCTTCCGGTTGTGCTTCTCTTCCTGTTGGTTTATAAGCAAAAACTATTACCCGTTCTTTTAGCGATCTTCTCCGCCTATCTTTGCTGCCAAGCAAGCAAATGGTTTAGCATTCTGGCCCAGGCCATCACCCAGGAGAATTGGGTGATGTACGTTGTCAGAATCATCACCAACCTGATACTCTGGTACCTGATTGTTACTTATGCTTCAACCTCCGTTTATTTGATCTTTTCCAAGCCGACAAAGGCCCTTTTGATCTTTGGCATTCTTCCGGTTACCTATTACCTTTTTGACTATATCGTCACCGTTTATACCAATCTGTTATACAGCGGCTCCGAAGTGGTATTTGAGTTTCTGCCTTTTCTCTTGTGCGTGACCTATCTCCTTTTCAGCATGGTTTATTTTAAGGAATATGAGGAGAAGCGCGCTGCCGAGCAGCAGAAAAAACTGATTGAAATTCAAACGGCACAGTCTTTAAAGGAGATCGAGGAAATCAAGCATTCCGAATACGAAATCTCCCTTATCCGACACGACATGCGGCATTTTCTCAACACTGTTTGCATAATGATTGAAAATCAGGAATATGAAACCGCACAGAAGTATATCCATCAGATTATTGAAGTCACAGACAAAACGGCTCTTCAAAAATTCTGCAACAATGAAATGATCAACCTCATCCTGTCATCCTATGAAAGCCGGATGAAGGAAAAGAATATTCGATTTAATGCGTCCGTCATGATACCCGACAAGCTGCCCTGTTCGGAGCTGGACCTTACCTCGATCTTGTCAAACGGTTTGGAAAACGCCATCAACGCCGTTTTGCCGCTTGAAGAAAACAGGGTCATCCACTTCAAATTGTGCATAAAAAACGGTAAGCTGCTGTTGTCTATTCGGAATCCTTATGCAAAAGAGCCTGTTTTTGGGGACGGCTTACCCATCACCAACGCCAACGGACACGGCCTCGGTGCGCAAAGCATCCGCTATATCACAACCAAGCTGCATGGGAATTGCCAGTTCACCACAGAGGACGGCCTGTTTGCGCTGCGGGTGGTACTCTAGTGCAGCTATCCCCTGTCGTATGTTCTAAATCTTTTGCATTTCACGCACAAGACCTTCTTGTTTTTGGTGATGCGGTTAAAGCAACCGGCATCAAGCAAAAACAAGAAGGTCTTTTTTACGGCTCACACCCTTTATCCTTCCCATGGGGTACTTCGTTTTCTGAAAACGCAAAGTCGGCTGTTGGCCCCGCTATCCGCTTTCAGAGCAAGCCCCCCCTTACAGGCCGTAGGTTTCGACTCCCGCCAGCTTCAGGATTTCCAGCAGTCCTTCCTGGAGCTCCTCTCGGGAATAGTTGAGTGCTTCCAGCGTCACATCGTCAAGGTCATTGAGCCGCTGGTAAAAATCCAGCGCTATGGTGAGATGGCTCGTGCTTTGAGGATCGAATTCCTCAAACAGACGGTTCTCCGCTTGGTTGATCTGCCTGTCATCGAGCAGTCCCAGCAGTTCCTTATGAAACGCGGCATCCTCCGGTGTAAGAAGCTCATCCGTAGTATGAAGCTCGGCACTCTGCCGCCCCAGAATGCCCCGGGTGACAAACTCGATCAGCATTTGGTTCTGGCGAATCAGACCGCCTTTTTCATACAGCATAGAATTCTCACCTTCCGCCCAGTTCCCCGCGTTGTTTTTTCAAATAGAGCTTTAATACCGCTGTCTGTGTCTTGGCGTCACAAATGGTATTGTCCAGCACCATGCGGACAGCCTGCTCCAAGGGGATACGCTCGGCCTCCAGAAACTCATCCTCGTCCAGAGACAGCTCTCCGAACGAAAGCCCCAACGCATAATACAGATGAATGATCTCCCCGCAATAACCGGGAGAGGGATAGAGCTTACCGAGCGAACCATACTGCTCGGCACAGGCACCCGTTTCCTCCTTGAGCTCGCGTATGCCGCATTCGAGCGGGTCCTCACCCGGCGTCATTTTACCGGCGGGCAGCTCCCAAATGACTTCGCCGTATGGATACCGAAACTGCCTTACAAACAGCAGCTCGTCTTCATCCGTCAGCGCGGCAATACACACCCCGCCGGGGTGCTCGATCACCTCGCGTATCGATGTCTTGCCGTTGGGCAGCTCAATGTCGTCACAGCGCAGATTGATAATGCGGCCTCGATAGGCGTACGTTTGATGCAGGGTTTTTTCATTCAGATTCATAAGCGGGCAATCTCCTTAATACAAATAGTAACAGATGTTTATGCGATCGGATTTCCAATCACAAAAAGGAAAGGCGTGAGCAACCAATGGAACCCATTGTCAATCCTCAGCCCGCTGACAGCGGCGCTGTCAGCGGCTTGATCGCCGCATTGCGCGGACGTTATGCATTCCTGGACGTCATGCCCATCGGCAGCAGCGTGCTGGGCCGCGATATACTCGGCATTCTAATCGGCAGCGGCAAGGAGCGCATTCTGTACGCTGCGGGATTTCATGGCCAGGAATGGCTGACCTCCTTGGTGCTGCTGCGCCTGTGCGAGGATATTTGCAGCGCGCTCGAACGCGGCAGCGCCATCGCTGACATCCACATTCAGGAGGCTCTTGCCGGACGCAGTTTAATTCTGGTGCCGCAGGTCAATCCCGACGGCGTAGACATTGCCATTCACGGATCGGGCTCAGCGGGGGAGTACGCCCGCATGGTGCGCGAGCTGGGCGGCAATGAGTCTGGCCGATGGCAGGCCAACGCGCACGGTGTGGACATCAATCACAACTTCAACGCGGGCTGGGACATTCTCCACGAAATGGAGGCGGCAAGCGGTATTGTCTCGGCTTGTCCACGACAATGGGGCGGCCCCGCTCCCGAAAGCGAGCCCGAGACCGTTGCATTGGTCAAGTTGTGCCGCCGCGCCTCCTTCCGCCATGTCGTCGCCTTGCACTCACAGGGGGAGGAGATTTACTGGCAATACGGAGAAAATACACCCGCCCGTTCGCGCGTCATGGCTGAGGTTATGGCCGCCGCCTCGGATTACCACATCGCCGAACCTGACGGTCTTGCCTCGCACGGGGGGTTCAAGGACTGGTTTATTCAGGAAACCGGACGGCCTGGCTTTACGATTGAGCTGGGCCGCGGAGAAAATCCACTTCCTCTGTCTGAGTTTGAGAGCATTTATCAGAAAGCACAGGAAATGCTGCTGCTGGCCGCCCTGATGTGAGGTGGTAATAGAACTCCACAGCCTTTGCTTCTATTGTAATCACTTTATAGGAATAAATAAAGCGAAAAATTTCCATGGGCTGTGTGTCATCCAATTTGTCAATAGGATGTGGACAGGGGGATAAGAACGCAAGGCCTGTATTGAACTCGTTGGAAACCCGCTGAAAGTGTTGAGCTTTCAGCGGGTTCGCTGTTTGCAAGCAAAAGACTGCGTTATCCATAACCCCCGAGTTTTTCTTTTATCAAACCGGATACCCTGCCCCCAACCGCATAGCCGTAACCGGACCGTGCATACTATTGACACCGAAAAAACGAGGTGAAGTGCCATGCCCTCCATGATCCATATTGAAAACGTCACAAAAATTTATAACCCCGGCCCCAACGAGGTAAAGGCTTTGGACAACGTGTCACTGGATGTCGAAACCGGCGAGTTTGTGGCCATCGTCGGGCATTCGGGGTCGGGCAAATCCACGCTGATGAATCTTCTTGGCTGTCTGGATGTGCCCACAAGCGGAACGTATTGTCTGGAAGCCCGTGATGTCTCGGCGCTGTCCGAACGCGAGCTGTCAGAAATCCGCAATCGCCGTATCGGCTTTATTTTTCAAGGCTTTAACCTGATTCCCGAGCTGGACGCGCTGGAAAACGTCGAACTGCCGCTGAGTTACCGGGGTCTGCGCAAAGAGGAGCGCCGCCGCATTGCCACAGACAGTCTGGAACGTGTCAGCCTTGGCAACCGCCTGCATCACCGCCCCTGTGAAATGTCGGGCGGCCAGCAGCAGCGGGTCGCGATTGCCCGTGCCATTGCTGCCCATCCGCCTCTGGTGCTGGCGGATGAGCCGACCGGCAATCTGGATTCGGCATCGGGGCAGGAGGTTATGCGCCTGCTGCTCGAGCTCAACGCCGAAGGGCAAACCGTCATCCTGATCACCCATGACAACGACATTGCCGCCCTCGCCCGCCGCATTGTGCACATCGATGACGGCCGCATTGTCTCTGACCGGGTGATCGATGCGGTATCCTGATATGCTATTCCTCATCGGGCAGGTCGCTGTATACCTCGTCACACACAAAGTCATAGACCGCCTGCGCCGTTTGATAGATCTTTTGAACCGCCTCGGGCGTCAGATTGAGATCAATATCGGAGGGATACCGGGTTTCAATATACAGACGGTTCATTTCCGCTGTATCGTCCATCCATTGCCCGAACGCGGGATGATACCGCCTAGCCTGACGGCACAGCCAGGTCAGGTTGTGGCCGTCTACCAACATGCCCGTCTGGGCAATAATATACGCCTTGAACGCTTTTTCCATTCCCTGCTGGCAGTGAAATCCGGCAATGCCGAAGCATAGATCCTGCTCAATAAGTACCTTGGCTGCCAGCAGGTCTCTGGCCGCGATCTCCAGCCAGTCATAGTATTGACGGCTGTCACTGCCGTGCTTAGTCGGCCGCATAGAGCAACCTCCCCGACTTTTGAATACGTGACGCAAAACTCATGTTGTTTTTCAAAAGGTGCTGCCACTCGTCCTGTGTGTAGACCAACACATCAAAGGGGACGTCGGAATCCAGTTCCACATACAGCCCATGTTCCACCCTGTGGGAATCCCCCTCGGCAATAATCACACAGAGCTTAACCGCACAAAGCTGCCCTTCCATGGAATTCTTTTGACTGAATACATAAATTTTCTGCGGCGCACATAGGCGCACAATTTCGTCCCGCAGCAACAGTATGGCATCGCTTTCCATAGCCGCTCTTCCTTTCTCCGTCCACAACCACTTGCCCACCATAGTATTTCTATTTTCTCTATTATAATCCATTGCCCCTGCCGAAACAAGTCGTACGCATCTCTAAAGCTCACTTGACGTCCACGCGAAAATCCGCCTATCGCGCATTGACAAATCCCACTGCTTTGGTGTACACTGTCTTTGCACCTGAATGGTTTGTTTGGGTTGATCTGTTTCTTCTCGCTGCCATCCCCGGTGCAGATGATTAGAGCGATCATCTTCTAAGCAAGCACTGTGAGTGACCCAAAACGAGACATGTCCCCGTAGTTAAGTGGATATAACTACCCCCTCCTAAGGGGTGATCGGCTGTTCGACTCAGCCCGGGGATGCCAAAGCCATGCCGCAAACCCGGTTTCAGAGGGTTTGCGGCATGGCTTTTCTTGTTCGTATTGCTTAATATTTTAAAGTACCTGTGGCCCCACCCGCTTAATAAACCTTAATTTCTGCATCCTGCTTCAATTCATCAAGATACTCATTGAATTTCTGTTTTTGAATCTCCTGCGGTTGAGCTTGCAATCCCTTTTCTTTAATAAACCACTGCATAAGAGTCTCTCTCATCAGCGCGTATTGTGTCGTTGGTATCTCATATTGCTGAATATACTCCTCTTCGGTTAGCCCGAGCCCTTCCATATAGGCTTTCATCATCTCAACGCTTTGGGCGCTTTGCGAATCCATCTCACCGCTGTCAACAGAATCCTGAAGCAGTTTGTGCATGTCTCTGACCACTTTTTCAGCTTGTACCAAGGACCCGGTGATGTTCAGCTGCACGCACTTTTGCTCAATCAGTTTTCTTTGGATCATGTCTTCCATAATGTCATCCCGCTGCTTTCGGGATTTTTCGATTCTGTCAATGTACTCCTGCTTTTGTTCAGAAGTCAGAGTATCCAGACTTTCCATTTGTTCGAGTGAACTATGATAGGAAAAGTCCTGTACCATCACGGCAGCATCGATATCTCTCTGATAGATAGGGCTGTCGTTAACCACGATGGAGACCTTGTTGTTATTTTGCATTTCTTTTGTTTTCTGTCCGAGATCAAACATGTCTCGGATGGTATCGCTTGAATAAACGCCAACAGCGGATAGCGTCAATACCGAGAACAAGGCCGCAATGCCGATGAACCTCTTTAATCGCTTTGTCATACTCGTCGCCCCCTGTTTCAAAATAGGCGTCCATGTCGAACGCTGCTTCAAATCCTGTCATTTGCCGTTTCACACATAGGTTGCCCCGCTCGCAACAGCCTATGTGCGAGCGTTATAACACCTCATGGTATAGTATATAGCATTTGCCTTTTTCTGTCAACAGGTGACCTGTCCCGGCTTTGCTGTATTTGCAAAGGCTTTGGGTAGCGCAAACCGACCCTTAAATATTCTTCAAAAACCAATTGACAAGATCTCCCACTTCGCATATAATAATATTAATTTAATATGTTAAACCGATGAAGCGGAGATAACGGTACTTATGCTTGCACAGAGAGCCTGCGTTGCTGAGAATCAGGCGAAAAACAGAGTATCAAATGGACCGCTGAGGGTGCAGTGAAAGGACACGTGTAATCATGTTATCCGAGTATTCTGCAACGTGAGGGCATACGTCAGTTGCCAGGGATATGTTGGTATCCCTCTCAAGTGTATGGGACTTCCCATAAAGCAAGGTGGCACCGCGGATACGTGTTATTCGTCCTTGACAGAGTTGTATGATTCTGTCAGGGCTTTTTTGTGTCCGGACAGAGTTAAATAAAGCTTTGGAGGCATCGCTATGAAAGAGCAGAAAATCCCCTACAAGATTTATTTGACCGAAGAGGAAATGCCCACCCAGTGGTACAATGTCCGCGCGGACATGAAAAACAAGCCTGCCCCCCTTTTGAACCCGGGAACAGGACTGCCCATGACGCTCATGGAGCTGTCAGGTGTGTTCTGTACCGAGCTTGCCAAGCAAGAACTCGACGACACCACCCCGTTCATCGATATCCCCGCGGAAATTCTGTCCTTCTACAAAATGTACCGCCCCTCGCCCCTTGTGAGAGCCTATTGTCTGGAGGAAAAGCTGCAAACGCCCGCGAAAATCTATTATAAATTTGAAGGCAACAACACCAGCGGCAGCCACAAGCTCAACTCCGCCATTGCACAGGCCTATTATGCAAAGCAGCAGGGGCTAAAGGGCGTTACGACCGAAACGGGCGCGGGGCAGTGGGGTACGGCCCTGTCCATGGCCTGCTCCTATTTTAATCTGGATTGCAAGGTATTCATGGTCAAATGCTCGTATGAGCAAAAGCCCTTTCGGCGCGAGGTCATGCGAACCTACGGTGCCAGCGTCACCCCATCTCCCTCCACAACAACACAGGTAGGCCGCAAAATTCTTGAGGCTCATCCCGGCACCACAGGCAGCCTTGGCTGCGCGATATCCGAAGCCGTGGAGGTGGCCGTTACCTCCGAGGGCTACCGCTATGTCCTTGGCAGCGTCCTTTCACAGGTTCTGTTGCATCAGTCCGTGATCGGTCTGGAAACCAAGGCCGCGTTGGACAAATATCAGATTACCCCGGACATCCTCATCGGCTGCGCAGGCGGCGGCTCCAACCTCGGCGGCCTGATCGCCCCGTTTATGGGTCAGAAGCTGCGGGGTGAGCAGGATTATCGGTTTATTGCGGTCGAACCTGCTTCCTGCCCCAGCCTGACGAGGGGCAAGTTTGCGTACGACTTCTGTGATACGGGCATGGTCTGCCCTCTTGCCAAGATGTATACGCTGGGCAGCAATTTCATCCCCTCGGCCAACCATGCGGGTGGGTTGCGTTATCACGGCATGAGCTCCACATTGTCCCAGCTTTACGACGACGGCTTTATGGAGGCTGTTGCGGTAGAGCAGACGAAGGTATTCGAGGCAGCGGAGCAGTTTGCGCGAATTGAGGGCATCCTCCCCGCTCCCGAAAGCAGCCATGCCATCTGCGTGGCCATTGACGAGGCACTCAAATGCAAAGAATCGGGGGAAGAGAAAACGATTGTGTTCGGCCTGACCGGAACCGGCTATTTTGATATGGTGGCCTATGAGAGCTTTCATGATGGAAAGATGACAGATTTTATACCAACGGATGAGGAACTGCAAGCAAGCTTTGCTGACATGCCTCAAATCTGAACGTCTCTCAGTCGCTGCTGGCGATGCCGTCCCATTTCGAGCATCCTTGAACCACTAGGGAGTATCAAGGATGCTCTTCCTGGCAATTTGCCTGGTTGGCTTGATATATCTTGCATTTCACATGAATATACGATATACTAATTTAGTTTGGTAAACCTACACTATACACTTTTGATTTATCTGATTGGAGTGGATGCTTTCATGGTCAGAGCGATTGTCGGCGCGAATTGGGGCGACGAGGGCAAAGGCAAAATCACGGATGTTCTTGCTGCCGGATCGGACGTTGTCATCCGTTTTCAGGGCGGAAGCAACGCGGGACATACGATCATCAACCAATACGGCAAATTCGCCCTTCATCAGCTGCCTTCTGGGGTGTTTCACGATCACATCACCAACATTATCGGAAACGGCGTCGCGCTGGATATCAGCAAATTTCTGAAGGAAGTCGCCTCGCTGGCTGAAAAGGGGGTTCATCCCCACCTGCTGGTTTCCGACCGCACCCAGATTGTGATACCCTACCATGTGCTGTTTGATCAATACGAGGAAGAACGGCTGGGCGGAAAATCTTTCGGCTCCACCAAATCGGGCATTGCTCCCTTTTATTCAGACAAGTATGCCAAGATCGGCTTCCAATTGTGCGAACTGTTTGATGAGGACTACTGCTACGACAAACTCAAGGGCGTGCTGGAAGTCAAGAATGTCCTTCTGGAAAACCTCTATCACAAGCCTGCGATTAATTTGGACGAGTTGTTTGAGCAGATTATGAAGCTGCGCGACGATATCCGCCCCTATGTCGGCGACACCGTTACCTTCCTGCATAACGCTGTGAAGCAAGGAAAGAATATCCTGTTGGAAGGTCAGTTGGG
>JAEZJA010000200.1 GCA_023415895.1 Bacillota bacterium | reverse complement strand
ATAGTCCCGAACCTGCTGATGAAGCGGATGGTTCTGATAGGCATCCAGTGCCGGCTCATCCGTAAATTCAGACAGCAGACACAAGTCCATGCCGTTGGGATTGACATTGATACCCACCTCGGCTCGGAGCAAGCCGTCAATACGTCCGACCAGACCCTCCAGTCCCTCTTTGATGATGCGGGCATTTTCCGCTTTGGTGCAACCCTCAGCCTCGTTCTTCAGATTCCACATAACAATATGACGAACCATGCACAGCACTCCCTATTCGAATGATTATTTCAACAAACCAATGTGTACTGTCAGTATAATACGCTAATAAATCCCACTTTTGTACCCTGTTTAGTGTTCAAAACCCGTCCGCTTTCTCTGCCGGACGGGTTTTGGACCTATTTTTAGCGGCAGCGTCAGGCATCCTGCCGCTGTGAGTAATGATGCGCCTGTTCGAGCATCATGTCCTTGACCTTCATCAGACGAACCTGCGTGCTGCGCTCGTTTTCATCGAGCTTCATGACGATGTATTTCATGTTTTCCTGCATTTCGGGGATCATGATGTGCTCGAGCGCATTGACACGCCGCCGCGTTTTCTCAATCTCCGAAGCCATCATCTGGCACGCCTTTTCGCATTCGGCCAGCCGCAGCATATCGGGCAGGACATCCTGCAGCGATTTGACGGCATCATCGAGGTCGCTCGAGGTGAAAGCAAATCCATAAGGATAAATATCGAGGGCATCGGCTGTTTTGGTCTTGGTGTCATACACGGGAATTTCCACGCTCATCACGTTGCGCGTGCTCATTTCGAGTGTGATCTCCTGCTTGGGCGCCATGAGCGCCACATTGAGCACCTCATCCGACATGCCCGCCCGTGCCAGCACAAAATTGCGGTTGGCCGCGGTGATACCCGCTTCCACCTTTTCGCGCAGGGCTTTATTCTCCCTCACCAGATCAAGAAACTGGCGCATCAGCTCATCGCGCTTGTCTTTGAGGAGCTTGTGACCACGTGTGGCGGTCGCCAACTTTTTCTTGAGTCTGGTCAATTCCATACGCGTGGGATTTACATGAGTCTTAGCCACGAACGGCACCCCCTTCCGACGACTTTGGTTCGGATGACCGATACGGCGGGTTACTTGCCGTAATACTCATCCAGAAACTCATCCTTAATCCGTTTGAGCTCGGTTCGAGGCAGCATGGAGAGCAGCTTCCAGCCAAGCGTCAGGGTCTCTTCAATCGAGCGATTGGTGTGATAGCCCTGCGACACGTATTCCCCTTCAAAGGCATCGGAGAATTTGGCGTACATCTTATCAATATCGGTCAGCGCGGCTTCGCCCAGAACGACCATCAGCTCCTTGGCTTCCTTGCCGCGCGCATACGCGGCAAAAAGCTGGTTCATGGTGTTGGCGTGGTCGGCACGCGTCTTGCCCTCGCCGATACCCTTATCCTTCAGACGCGACAGCGAAGGCAGCACGTCAATCGGCGGGGTGACGCCCTGCCGATACAGCTCACGGCTGAGGATGATCTGGCCTTCGGTGATATAGCCTGTCAGGTCAGGGATGGGGTGGGTCTTATCGTCTTCGGGCATGGTCAGAATCGGGATCATCGTGATACTGCCCGCTCTGCCCTTCTGCCGTCCGGCGCGCTCATAGAGCGACGCCAAGTCGGTATACATATAGCCGGGATAGCCGCGGCGGCCGGGCACTTCCTTGCGTGCCGCAGAAACCTCACGCAGCGAATCGGCGTAGTTGGTGATATCGGTCAGGATGACCAGCACATGCATGCCCTTGTCAAAAGCCAGATATTCGGCCGCTGTCAGCGCCATACGCGGCGTGGCAATACGCTCGACAGCCGGGTCGTTGGCCAGATTGACGAACATGACCGTGCGGTCGATAGCGCCCGTTTCACGGAAGCTCTCGGTAAAGAAGTTGGCCTCTTCAAAGGTAATGCCCATAGCGGCGAACACAACCGCGAAGGGCTCCTTTGTGCCGCGCACCTGCGCCTGACGCGCGATCTGCGCCGCCAGCTCAGCATGCGGCAGACCGCTGGCCGAGAAAATCGGCAGCTTCTGGCCGCGAACCAGCGTATTCAGACCGTCGATGGCTGAAACACCCGTTTGTATAAATTCCTGTGGGTAATTGCGGGCGGCGGGGTTCATCGGCGTGCCGTTGATGTCCAGCCGCTTTTCGGGCAAAATTTCGGGGCCGTTGTCCATCGGGCGTCCCAATCCGTCAAACACGCGGCTGAGCATATCCTCCGACACGCCCAGTTCCATGCTGCGGCCGAGGAAACGCACCTTGCTGTTGGACAGGTTGATACCGGCCGAGCTTTCGAACAGCTGGACGAGCGCATTGCCCTTGTTGATCTCCAGCACCTTGCAGCGGCGCTTTTCGCCGTCAGCCAGTTCGATCTCCGCCAGCTCGTTATAAGCGACATCCTCAACACCATGCACCAGCATCAGAGGCCCGGCGACTTCCTGTATGGTTCTGTATTCCTTGGGCATCAGGCATCCTCCTCTGTCGATAACGCATCAATCTCCTGATGCAGTTCTCTGGTGATCGCGTTGAAGTCCTGCTCCATCTCATCGTTTGCCGTATATTTGAAACGACCGATCTTCTCACGCACATTGAGTCTGACCAGGTCGTTGACCGATACGCCTCGTTCGAGCGCCTTGATGCCCTCGTCGAAATACCCCAGCACCAGCTCCATCATCTTGAACTGCTTTTCGAGCGGCGTATAGGTATCCACCTCATGGAAGGCGTTCTGGTGCAGGAAATCCTCACGGATGGAACGAGCCGCCTCCAGCTTGAGGCGGTCGGGTGCGGACAGGGCGTCCATACCGACCAGCTTGACAATCTCCTCGAGCTCGGATTCGTCGTGGAGGATCTTGAGCAGACGGGCACGCAGCTTCATCCACTCTTCATTCACATTCTCATTGAACCATTTGCCCATCGTATCGGCATACAGCGAATAGCTGGTCAGCCAGTTGATGGCGGGGAAATGGCGGCGATAAGCCAGGTTGGAATCGAGCCCCCAGAACACCTTGACGATACGCTGGGTTGCCTGGGAGACAGGCTCGGAAATATCCCCGCCGGGAGGCGATACGGCGCCGATGACGGACAGCATTCCTTCACGTCCTTGGCTGCCCATGGATATCACACGACCGGCGCGCTCATAAAACTGCGCCAGACGGCTGGCAAGGTAAGCCGGATAGCCTTCTTCACCCGGCATCTCTTCCAGACGACCCGACATCTCACGCAGAGCTTCCGCCCAGCGGGAGGTCGAATCGGCCATCAGAGCAACGGAATAGCCCATGTCGCGGAAGTATTCGGCGATCGTGATGCCGACATAAATCGACGCTTCACGCGCGGCCACCGGCATATCCGATGTATTCGCAATCAACACGGTACGCTCCATCAGGGAGTGTCCGGTTTTAGGATCTTTCAATTCAGGGAATTCGTTGAGAACGTCGGTCATCTCGTTGCCGCGCTCACCGCAGCCGATGTACACGACGATATCCGCTTCGGCCCACTTGGCCAGCTGATGCTGCACAACGGTCTTGCCGCTTCCGAAGGGGCCGGGAACGGCGGCGACACCGCCCTTGGCGATGGGGAAAAGCGTATCAATGACACGCTGACCGGTGACCAGAGGTCTGTCCGGTGAGAGCTTCTGTTTATAGGGACGGCTGACACGCACAGGCCATTTCTGCATCATGGTCACGGGAAGGGTTGAACCATCCTCTTTGCGAAGAACGGCAATCGGTTCCTCGATCGTATAATCGCCCTCGGAGATGGACTGCAGAACGCCCTTCATCCCGTTGGGGAGCATAATCTTGTGCACAACGATTTCCGTTTCGTTGACGGTGCCCAGAACATCGCCGCCCTGAACGCTGTCTCCAACAGATGCCGTGGGCGTGAAATGCCACTTAGGCTTGCGGTTGAGCGACGGGATTTCAATGCCGCGCGTCAGGTTGTTGCCGATGGTCTCCATAATGGAGGTCAGCGGGCGCTGGATGCCGTCAAAAATACTGCCGATCAGGCCCGGCCCCAGCTCCACACTCAGGGGAACGCCCGTGGACTCCACGGGCTCGCCCGGCTTGAGGCCGGAGGTTTCCTCGTATACCTGGATGGATGCTTGATCGCCGCGCATTTCGATAATTTCACCGATCAGCCGTTGATTGCTGACACGCACCACGTCAAACATGTTGGCATCCCGCATTTCTTCGGCGATGACCAGCGGTCCGGCGACTTTTCTGATGATGCCTTTGCTCATTTCCCATTCACCTGCTTCATTGGTTTTCGTTAAAGATGATATCCGAACCGACGGCCTGTTCCACCGATTTCTTCACATTGCGCATCCCCATGCCCGTATTGCCCGACGCACCGGGGATGGGAATGATGGCCGGCACGCTTCTGGCGCTGTAGCGGTCGATCTCCGCCTCCAGACTGGCCTGACAGGCTTCGGTAATATAAATGACCGCATAGCGCCCGTCGGCCAGCTTTTTGAGCGTGCGCGCCGCATCCTCAGCATTGTCCACCGGAAAGGTTTCCAGCCCGAGTGCCGCAAAGCCGTAAATGCTGTCCCGGTCACCAAGCACCGCTATCTTATACATACATATCCCTCAGTCTCTGGCGGATCGATTCCTCCGGCAGATCGTTGAGCTTGCCGGACAAGAGTATCCTGACCGTCTTGATTTCATTTTGCCGCGCGAGAATGTAGGCGGCGAGCGGTGACAAGGTAAACGGATTGTATTTCTGCGGACGGATTTTGTCCATGATAAAGTCGTCGCACCACTTTTCAAAAGCCGAAGCAGACTGCCGGATGGCCGGCACCGCATCGGCGTAGGCCGTGGTGGACAGAGTGGCGAAAATCGCCTCTTGCCCCTCGAGCGCGCTGTGCATCAGCGCATCTATATCCAGCGAACCGCAGGGAGCCAGCGCCCGCTTGAAAAATTCCTCCGTTTTGCCGGTTTTCATACCCCGCAGGGCAATCTGAATATTGGCCTGGGCCGCGCGCAGCTCGGCGTACTGCTGCAAAAGCTCGTTTCCCGACGCCTTGCTCTGCGTGAGCATCGCCGTCAGAGCCGCTTTGTCCAGGATCACGTCGCACAACTGGCTGTCACCCGTGTGCATCTGCACCTGATAAGCCTCCTCGGCACTTGCGCGCATGGATTCGGGAAGACGTTCAAAATCATGCTGTTTGACCGCTTCATATATCACAGCGGGCTCCACCGTACCGTGGCTGATATAGATGCCTGGCGTATCCAGTCCCGTGTACACCTGCTTGATGGCGGCTTTCAGGTTGTGATAATCATTTTCATAAAGAAATGTGTCAAACGCCGACATGTCCTTGACAAGCTCGGCGATCAGCGTCCAGGTCTTTTCGCGTTCCTCCGCCAGCAGCTGTTCCATCGTCTCGCCGTCGTTTTTGCCCCAGCCCTTATCGGCCAGCAGCTGCCGGCATTCCCCATAGCTTTTGCAGGCTAACAGCTGATCAATCACGGTTTTGCCGAACAAAGCCATTTCTTTTGTGCGAATACGCGCGACAGCATAGGTGTACTGCTTGTCCGCCATGTCATCACCATCCTCGTCAAAACGCTTAACCGAACAGCAAAGCGCTCACTTTATCCTGCAGGGCTTCTTTTTCGGCGGAGAACAGCGCTTCAAACGAGCAGTTGACCTCCACATCGCCGTAAACCAGAACAAAACCGCCGTCCAGTTCCCTCGTCTCTTTGGATAAGGTGAGAGACGCCCCCGGTTTATCCGAGAGAGCCGTGCGGACAGTCTCCTCAAAATGCGGCGGCAGTCTCTTGAGATCAGAGGCGGAAAACACGATCTGCCCTTCACGGTTCAGCGCATATTTCCCGATCATGCGCACAATCGCTTGTGCATACTGGTCATCAGGCAGACCGATTAACTCTTCGCGTGCCTGCGTGAGGACGTTGTTGATCGCCTGCAGCTTGGCATCCAGAATCGCACGACGCTGCTCCAGAAGGGCGGCCGACTGGGCGTGCTCTACAACGACCTGCGCTTGAAGCGCGGACTGTTTGAGAATCTCGGCGCTTTGCGCCTCTCCCTGTGCCTCGGCCTCTTTGAGAATCTTACCAGCTTTGCCTTCCGCTTCGGAAATCATTGCCTGAGCCGATGAAGCGGCAGCATCTTCAATATGCTTCACCAGCTTTTCCAGTCCGGTCATACTAACTCCCCTAACTGCTAAATGGCTATTTTTCCGATGTTCATGACAGCGAGAATCGAGATCAGCAACGCTAGAATGGCATAGGTTTCAACCATGGCCGGGAACAGCATCGCTTTACCGAACTGCTCGGGTTTTTTCGCAACAACGGCAATGCTCGCGACAGACGCTCTCGCCTGACGCAGTGCCGAGAAATAACCGACCAAGGCCATGGGCAGGCAGGCCGCCAGATACATCAAGCCCTTGTATATTGAAATGTCGCTGCTGCCGCCCAGAACGCCGATGTTGGTCAGCGTCATAAAGGCGATCAGTAGACCGTAAATTCCCTGCGTACCGGGCAGAAGCTGCAGAATCAACACCTTACCGAATTTGGAGGGATCCTCCGTGATAACGCCCGCAGCCGCTTCACCGGCCATACCGACACCCATAGCCGAACCGATACCCGCCAGCAGCGCTGCCAAAACCGCTCCCGTAATTGCAAACACAATACCCATTGTTTAGTCCTCCCTGAATTTATAATATTTTGTTTTCACGCGGAAGGGGTTGAATTTTCTTCCCCCGCCCTCATAAAATTTGCCGAAGAATTCAACATACTGCAAACGGTTGGTGTGCACATAGGCACCCAGCGCGTTAATGCCGATGTTGAGCGCATGCCCCACCAAAAAGATGATGATGAAGGGGATGGCTCCCACCACGCCGCCGTTTCCGGCTGTCATGGCCGCCATCTTGTTGATGACCGTTGCGATAACGCCCGTCGCCAGAC
>JAEZJA010000008.1 GCA_023415895.1 Bacillota bacterium | reverse complement strand
ACCCAGTGCACCGAGATTGGTCTTAAACACCGAAAAGCCTTTCGCGATTTCTTTAGGCTTTTCACTGAATTGAGCGCATTGCCTCACCAAGGTCTCTACGACCGCAACATTCGCGCCACGGGAACCTGTGATGGATTTTACCAATTCACACAGCGCGTCCAGAACCTCGGCTTGTTTGCCCAACGCTTCCAGATCGGAAGCTATCAAATTTTCAAAATGATAGTCGCGGTTGACATCCGGTGAGCTGCCCGTAATCATCAAAATGCGGCGATAAATGCGGTTGAGTTCGGTCATGCTCTCTTGCGCTCGACGCACTACGTCGCCCATATCGCCCAAGGTGGTTTCCATCGTGATCTCGTGCGTACCCTCGTCCAGATAAAAACGATATTCGCCATCATCGTCACCGAGGGAGTTGATCTTCCAGTCGCCACCATAGGGGAATTCGACTTGATTTAATTCAGCAAAGGGCACTTGGTCATCCAAATAAATTCGGCGAACCGAAGTAAAGCCTCTTTGGATGTTCTGTCGCCATTTGAGCGAAATCGTATACAAACCGTCTTCTTCCACGTGGAATTTCCATGTGACAAACTGTCCGGTTTGCGACCAGCTTTCCCCGCCGATCACGTTGAGCCGGATCTTGGAAGGACTGCTGGGGACGGTGGCGGGAGAGGAACGATCGCTCATGGGGGCCAGCGTTTGGTCGGATTTGACATCCGCGCTCTCCCCCTGAAGCGTGATGGGTGTTGCGGCTGCATCCGTGTACCCTTTGGCGGCATATTCTTTTTCCAACTGAGCATAGGTAGGCAAGTCTTGAGGTGGTGCCAGGGTAATCTCGCCCAGGATCAGAGGCTCGCGCGTCGCCCGGAACTCCAGGGTGTTGACACCCTTTTCAAAATAGAAGGTCAAAGGAGTGGTGTAATACCCCATGGTATCTGTTAAGCTCCGATGCTGCCAGCCCTCTTGTTCAACCTGAACAGGACGGATATCGTTGTTGTTGGTATCCTGTTGAATGGGTGTGCTGTTTACCCAGAGACGCTTGAAGGCAACGATACCGGCTTCCGAAAAAGGCAGCTTCCCATTCACGAGAATCTCTCGTTCAGCCGCCGTATGACGGCCGTCCGGCACGCAAAAATCGGCCGTGATCGTGTAGAGTCCGGCTTGTGGTGCTTCGAAGGAATACACCACATAGCCGCCTTCTTCGGTAAGAACAGCCTCGCCCTTTGCATACCCAAGGTAAGCGGACAGCCGTTTGCTCTTGTCCTCCCCAGTGATGTGGTGTGTGGTTAGTGTGATTTTATCTGATGGAAGTGACTGCCCGGCATAGGCAGAGCGATAAGTAAGATAATCGGGCGCATCGCTGACAGCCAACAGATCGCTTTGCATCGTGGTGTTTTCTACCACCGTGGAGGAGTTCGCCGCAGAGACAGGCAGACATGTTGCTGTCAAAATACCGGCCGAAGCGATTCCCAACAGTCTTCGAATTAATGGTTGCATCACGCCAACACGCCTTTCTTTTGGTTCAAATGCTTGCGGTCGTTTAGCCGGTCCAACTCTGAACCGGCTAAACCACCGCAAGCGGCCCATCGAATCTCCGGGCCGGCGAACCGGCCCGGAGGATTCTCAGGTATTTCCGACTGGTTTTTACTTCTTGCGACAAGTCAAAACAGCACCGGCAGCAACCAAAGCTAGAAGCACAATGCCTGCGGGCAGAGCCGATCCCGTGACCGGCGATTCCTGTTTGCCCTGAGCAGTTGTTGTTGTTGTTACCGGGGTCAGTGCTTGATACGCGTTCTCGAGACTGGCTTTATTGGATACCAATGCCTTTTGGGCATCGCTCAGACCCGTATAAACAGCCCACAGAGCGTTCACAGCCGCTTTATCCGCATCGGTTACCGTAGCGGGCAATGCAGCGATATCGTTGATGAGGGTTTTCACGGATTCCAGCTTGTCACCCAAAGTGCTTACCCAAGAGTCGGCTAACTCTTTGGCATCGAGCAGAAGCTGGCGATTGGTGATCAGTTTCTTCTCGTCTGCGGTCAATGCGGCGTATTCCGCATACAGTTTCTCAATCGTATCCAAATCCTGAACCGTCAGCGCTTCATACGCAGGCAGTGTATCAATGGCTTTGATCAATAAGGTTTTGGGATCATCAGGATCAACGGGCTTCTCATCTGTGCCGAATGTGAAATCGTCCATGTACAATTCCACCGCTTCATAACCAACACGAAGGAAGTTGATGGCATTCACTAAGCAGCGATCGCCCAGGATCCAGCCTTTGTCCTCGCCGCTGCCGGGGACATAGTTCACATCCGAGAAATAGACGGTGTACAACGCACCCTCGGTGCCGATTTTGACGGGAGTGGTCGTCCCATACTTGTAGGAATTGTTGTTGAGACGGAATTCCAGGTTCAGTTGGGTTTCGGTTGCCGCTTTCGCCCAGAAGGTCATAGAGGTAGCATCCTTGGGAATGGTAACGCCATTGCGGGTGATTGTCATCCAGCCGCTTTTAGTCGCCTCAATTTT
>JAEZJA010000215.1 GCA_023415895.1 Bacillota bacterium | reverse complement strand
GTGTGCGACACGATTCACGACATCCGAAAGATACGGATCAATCAAGATACTGGTTGTTTCGTCGCAAAGATGATAGCCGCTTTGCCCTATCCATGTCATTTTCATTGCCACACCTGCTTATAACGCTGTCTGCGTATCCAATGGATCGCCGTTTCGGGCCAGCTCGTACTCCTTTGACCAATCCAGATCGCGATAGGGGATCCCACGGGGGTCGTTGCGGATGAAGTTCATCAACAGATCGAGCATTTCCACGGTCCAGGTGTTTTTATCGATCTGTGCGGTTGTAAATTTGTTTTGGGAGATCATTTCAAAGCCAAAATCATCCTTGACATGTGTTTTGGCTGCGCCGTCGACAACATCGGCCACGAGATGACTCGGTATGAACAGCACGCCGCCGCCCGCGCCAAAAACGATGTCGCCGGGCAGACAAACGGCGTTTCCAATCCTTGTGACGGTATTGAAACCGGTCATCACAAAATCCCGTATCGGCGTTGGATCAATACCACGGTAATACACCTGGATATCCTCCACCTTTTCCATCTGCTCGACATCGCGAATACCGCCCCAGATCACACCGCCGCCTGTCTTTGTCTTGGTTTTTATGGCGGTGGTAAGGTTGCCCCCCAGAAAGGTCCCTTTGTAAATCTTGTCATACATATCCGCAACAACCACGTCGCCTTCGACCAGGCTGTCAATCACCCACTGATTATAGTTTCCCTTTCGACCTTCCCGTTCCCCGATTCCAAACATCACTTCGTGAAGGTCGGGACGTGTCGGACAGAAGGTGCAGGTCACCGCCCTGCCGATAAGCTTTCTCCCATCGCTGTGCAGGGATCTAAGCCTGCCCTCAAACTGACTTTCGTACCCAAGTACGAAGATTGGTTTCCACACTTCCTCCAGCGTCATCCCACGCAGAGCTTGTAAATATCTGTCGGCAACATACGGTCTTCCGTCGGGCAGACGCTCCCCCTTCCATTGGGGAGTAAGCGCCACAATATCCTCTATATTGTTAAAGTTCATATGCAGCATCCTCCTGTTTCATCTAGAATCGTGTTTATTGGATAGCGAATCAACTCCACAGCCTGTCATTGGAAAACTCCCTGTCCCACGCAGCGGTCGATTCCCACATGCCCGGATCGGCAGGGTTGATGTGATCGCTGATCACGTCGTCGCAGAGATCGTCAATACCAAGACCGGGTTTATCCGGAACAGTGATGAAGCCATGCTCAATGATCGGCTTAGGCAATCCTTTTACGATATCTCCCCACCACGGGCAGTCAACCGAATGAAACTCGACAGCAAGATTGTTGTGCATGGCAGCCGCCGTATGAACAGCAGCCATACAGGCAATCGGGCTTTCGGCCATATGTACGGCGACCGCAATGCCACGGTCGTCTGCATAATCGGCAATTTTTTTCAGTTCCAGTGCTCCGCCGCAGGTGAGAACATCGGGGTGTATCAACGAAACAGCGTCGCTGTCGATGACGCGTTTAAAGTTTTCGAGCAGATAGATGTCCTCGCCGGTACACACGGGAATGGTTGTTGAACGCTTCAAACGCGCGAGCTGGTCGGGATAAATCCACGGAACCATATCCTCAACCCAGGCAATATTGTATTTCTCGATTCTGCGCGAGAAGCGTATGGCGTCCTCAACGCATACATGACCGAAGTGGTCAATGGCGATTGGAATATCGTATCCTACGACCTCTCTTGCCTCCTTAATATAGTTTTCAAGGGTGTCAAGGCCTTTTTCCGTAAGATGAATTCCGGTAAAGGGATGTGCGGTATTGATGATATCGTAGCTTTTTTGGCGGGAGACCATTTCGGACGAGACAGAGCCGCTCTGCACATTCAGAATGTGTGACGCATAGTTCTTCATGTCGTCCATAAAGCCGAGAGGGGCGCTAATCGTCCCCGGTTCGTCCATCAGCAGACCGATACCAAGATCCATTTTTAGCAGCGTAAAGCCCATATCCATTCGCTTTTTAAGAGCAAGGCCCATATCGTGCCCGCTGTGTTTGCCTTCCACATCGGTATCGCCATAAACGCGTACCTGATCACGATATTTGCCCCCCAGCATCTGCCAGAGAGGAACCCCCCACGCTTTTCCGGCAAGATCCCAAAGTGCGATCTCCACGCCGGATACGCCTCCGCCTTGGCGAGATTGCCCGCCGAACTGCTTTATTTTGCGAAAAATCTTTTCCACATTGCAGGGGTTCTCGCCGATTAGTCGGCTCTTGAGCATCAGAGCATAGGTCTTACTGGAGGCATCCCGTATCTCGCCCAACCCGACAAGCCCTTGATTTGTTATGATTTTTAGAAGTATGCAATTCTTTGGTGAACCGGTAATGTGCGCTGTGCGGATATCCGTAATTCGCAATTCCGACGGCTCGGAATTTTTGTTGACGCAAAAACATAGCTCCATGCCGTTGCCTTTATCCATGGATATTTCCCCTTTATCATGATCTCATAGGGCGTCGGTAACTTGACAAAATCCAAAAACGGTATAGAATTTTCTCGTAACTCCACAACAAGCAATTCTTACCTGTATTTGGTATGTCCTTGCGTACATTTTAGCATTACATAAAGGGCAATTCCATATACTATCGTACCGGATTCGACACTATCGCACGATATTTCATTTTATTGCGGGGGAATCGTATGATTATAAATAAGTACAGTTTATGTACCGGACTTGACAACGGCTTAAGCAGCGTAAGCATTCAATTGTACAATTCTCTTGTCTCCCCGCAGACCAGGTATTTTCGAAAGCACTATCATACCAGCTTCGAAATATCCCTTTTCAAAAAGGGACACGGCTTTTACAAGACAAAGGGTAAGGAGTATGAGATAAGCCCCGGTGACATTTTCTTTTTCAGCACCAACGAGGAGCATTATATAACCGAAATATCCGAGCCGGATGACATGTTGATCATGAATATTCATATTGACCCGCGCTTTCTTTGGATGAACGACAATCTGATACCCGGCAGGCGGTTTACCGATATCTTCTTCAATCGAAGCGATCGTTTTGAAAACAAACTGGCAGCACAAGATACTGCTGCCGCACACATAAAAGCCCTTTTGCTCGAAACCGAACAGGAATTTATAAACCAAAAAAACGCGTTTGAAGTTATGATCAAACTGCATCTTTTTGAAGTATTGACGTGCTTCATACGCTGCTTTGATTATGAAAATACATACAATGAATACAATAAGCCCTATGAGCTTACTTTTGAAACCTTCCTGTGCATAAACCGCGCTATTGAGTATATAGACAGCCATTTTACCGAATCGCTGACACTCGAAGCACTTGCAAAAACAGCGGGATTCAGCAAAACACATTTTGGGGCGTTGTTCAAACGCATGATCGGTATGTCTCCCTGGGAGTATATCAACCTCAAGCGCATTAACCATGCCCGTGAGTTGATTAAAACAACGAATCTGCCTGTGGAAACGATTTCATTGGAATCGGGTTATAACAGCACAACCCTTTTTAATCGAATTTTCAAGAAAATAGTGGGGTACACGCCCTCAGAGGTTCGAAGGGATAGGGTTACCGTTCTATAATCCCTCTGCTTTAAGAATCCTCTTTATAATTTAGCCGCTTCCGTCGGACACAGGCCGGTTTTTTTCTTAAATGTAGCGCTCAGTGTATTCTGATTCGAAAAGCCTAGAGCATTGCTTATTGATTTTACGGAATTTCCGTCTTTAAGCATACTCTGGGCTTTCATAATTTTCAGCTCCATAAAATAGGAATGAACTCCAACCCCCGAATACTTCTTAAAAATTCTTTTGAGTGTTGAAACACTGGTATGGCAATATTGAGCAAACTCAGCGTTGGACAAGGTCAGATTCATATTCTCTTTCATGAACCGGACTGCTTTTCGAAAGAGCAGGGTTTCTTCATTCTCAACAGCCTTATCCGTCGATATATAGGTTAAGCAGTCAATAAGAATCAGCGATAGCGTGAAGGTAAATCTCGAAATAGCCAATTCATTTTCGCCGATATGGCAAAGCGAATTTCCCTGTGTACCGTTTGTGGTTATCTGTGTGACAAGGTCGTTGAGCAACACCTTTGTATTTTCGGATGCGCTGAATATTTTATTTTCAAAATCATGAACACGGCTGCCCGACATAGCAAAACTAACGATTAAATACGTCGGTTTTGTATTTCCTGAAGACCAAATTCTGTGGAATTCATAAGGCTTGTGAAAAGCGATATGGCCGCTTCTCAGCTCATAAATATGGCTTCCCGCCATAATCCCCACCGTGCCGTCAAGGACATAGACAAGTTCCCAAAAAAAATGGGATTCACCCGGAAAATTGAAATCGGCTTCTCTCGTAACCCTAAAGGCCGTTTGAATGCCATCGACACGAATGCAGGTCTCAATTGAAAACATAATTCCACCTCAATCATGAACCGTTTGAATAGAAAATTGACGTTTTTGTTATAGAATCTACTCGATTGCGTTGGTATAATGCTACCATATAAGTTTATACGTGTAAAGAATTATTTGAGGTGTTGCAAAATGGTGAAGTACAATGTTGGCGTGATCGGTCTGGGTGCGCGGGGCAAATGGTGGGTTACCGAAATGCTTTCGCATTTGGAGTATGTCAATATCGTCGGATTATGCGACCTGTACGAAGATCGCATCGACAGCTGCATAACGGAATTGCATGAAAAGCACGCCATTTCGCCGTCGTTTACCACAACCGATTATAGGGAATTGATTGAGAATCCGTGCGTCGAAGTCGTTCTGGTATTGTCTTCTTGGAATAACCATTGCCAGGCAGCAATCAAAGCGATGAGATGCCATAAGCCGGTTGCTTGCGAAGTCGGGGGAGCCTATACGATCGACCAGTGCTTTGATTTGGTCAGAACCTATGAGGATACCCATACGCCCTTTATGCTTTTGGAGAATTGTTGTTATGGTAAAACCGAGATGACGGTAGCCAATATGGTCAAAAACGGACTGTTTGGCGAAATCGTGCACTGTGACGGCGGTTATATGCATGATCTGCGTGAAGAAGTGGCTTATGGAATACAGAATCGGCATTATCGCTTTAATGAATATAAGAATCGCAACTGTGAGAATTATCCGACGCATGAAATCGGCCCCATCGCCAAGCTCTTAAACATTAACCGCGGAAACCGTTTCTTATCCTTGGTTTCCATGTCGTCAAAGGCATGCGGTCTGAATGCGTACATCCAATCCCGTGACGATATCAAAGAGACATACGGTACAACCAGGTTCGCACAGGGAGATATTTGCACAACCATCATCAAATGCGCCCATGGCGAAACCATTACGCTCACGCTTGACACCACGCTGCCAAGATACTACAGCAGGAACTTTACTGTGCGGGGAACAAAAGGTATGTATGAGGAAAACACGCATTCCTTTTTGTTCGACGGTGTAAGCCAGGAAGCGGAGTTTAACTGGATACCGTCATTGAACAATGAAAACGAGTATTTTGAAAAATGGAAGCATCCTCTTTGGACGGAGCATGTCGATGGCGGCGTGGGCGCCTCAGGTCACGGTGGAATGGATTATTTTGTGATTGACGCTTTCTTCACAGCACTCCGGGAGAATCGTCCCATGCCCATCAATGTCTATGACGCGGCCAACTGGATGTCTATTTCCTGTTTGAGCGAGCAATCCATCGCTCTCGGTTGTGCGCCTGTCGCATTTCCCGACTTTACAAACGGGAAATGGTATTTGGGAAGCCCGTCAATCGATTGGAAATACAGCCTCTGAGCCTCCTTTCCGCAGTGGATATACTGCATACGGATGAATGTAAATAAAAGAAGGTATACCGGAAGTACGGGTTTGAATCCGTACTTCCGGTTTTTTTATATTGATAGGATTGTCAGCAAAACAGACGGATTGTCCTGTTGAAAGCAACCAAGTTTCTCTCTAGAATGATAGATGTAATCATACGAAATGTTCATAGGATTGAAAGAATCCAAAGGAGGATCCTGTATTGTGATTGTAAGTAAAAAACATGACAGATCGGTCAGGCCACCGGGTGTCATAAAAATACCGTCTGATAAGGGAAGACGGCTGAGAAGAAGGCTGCGCAATAATCTCGATATTTATTTAATAATTGGTATCCCGCTGATCGTGCTGCTTGTTTATTGTTATCTTCCCATGGCAGGCATTGTGATCGCCTTTAAAGATTACAAACTGACCGAAGGAATTTTCGGCAGCGAGTGGGTAGGGCTGACTCATTTTATTAAAATGTTTTCCAGTGATAAGTTTTTCAGCGTTTTCGGCAACACCATGATCATCAACGTGTACAATTTTATTTTCCAGTTTCCACTGCCCATCATTTTGGCGTTGTTAATTAATGAAATGCGCAATAAGTATGTGAAGCGGACGGTACAGACGCTAACCTATATTCCGCATTTCCTTTCGTGGGTCATCATTTCGGGTGTTTTTGTTGATATCCTGTCCCCTAGTACCGGCATTGTCAATACGTTGCTGGGTACTTTCGGAATATCCCCGATCAAGTTTATAAGCGATGAGCGGTTCTTCCGGAGCATCCTTGTTATTTCACACGCCTGGAAGGAAACCGGCTGGAGCGCTGTCATCTATCTTGCTGCTTTGACCTCGATTGACCCTGAGCTTTATGCGGCGGCAAGCGTAGACGGCGCGGGAAAATGGAAACAGGCTTGGCACATTACTCTGCCCGGCATTGCAAGTACCATTGTGTTCATTATCATCATGAGAGTGTCCAGCATACTGGGCAGCGACACGGAACAAGTCCTGCTGTTTTATAATCCGATGGTCTACAAGGTGGGCGACATTATCGGTACATATGTCTATCGTGAAGGCATACAGAATTTCAGTTACAGCTATACGACAGCCGTGGGGCTGTTTGTATCCGTAATAACGTTTGCACTTGTATTTATCGCCAATAAAATCAGTCGAAAATATGCGGATACAGGTCTCTGGTAAAGGAAGGAGGAGAAACTACAATGCAAGGAAAAACCAGAGGCGAAAGGCTTTTTTCCGTTTTCAATACTATATTGCTGATAGGGATCAGCCTGCTTTGCCTGCTGCCTTTTGTAACCCTGTTTTCAAAATCGGTCAGCGACGAAGCCTATGTGATCAGCGGCCAGATTGGGTTCTTACCCAAGGGATTTCAGCTGGATGCCTATAAGCTCCTTATGAGCAGCTCGGATTTTTTAACGGCTTTTCGCAACAGCATTCTCATCACAGCGGTCGGCACGTGTATCCAGGTATTTTTCACGTCTTGCGTCGGTTATGCGATTACAAAAGAGGATTTGCCTGGGCGCAAAATCATTAATTTTCTCTATGTTTTTACCATGATGTTCAACGGCGGACTGATCCCAACCTATCTTGTCACCAAAACCACCGGGCTGACCAATAATCTGCTTGTTATGGCTGTGCCGACAATGGTGACCGCATTTAATATGATCCTTGCCAGCAATTATTTTCGAGGGCTTCCCCACAGTCTCGAGGAGTCGGCGAGAATTGACGGAGCAGGAAATCTGACCGTCATGTTCCGCATCATTTTCCCGATGTCCAAACCGGCGCTTGCCACCGTGGCTCTTTTTTGCGCCGTCGGCATCTGGAACAACTACATGACCCCGCTGATTTATCTGCAAAAGGCAAATGTGCGTATGCTGACCGTTTACCTCCAAAACATTATTACCGCAGCTGAAAATTCAAGCGCAGATAATCCCGGAGGCTATACCTTGGTCGCGTCGGAAAGCTTTCGCGCCGCGGCGGTCTTTATCTCTGCACTGCCCATTCTGATCGTTTATCCGCTCCTGCAAAATTATTTTGTACAAGGCATCACGCTGGGCGCCGTCAAGCAGTAAAAACGGTTGTGGCGTGGGGTGACAGATCCATACGAATCCCCTTAACGGGATACGTATAAAT
>JAEZJA010000199.1 GCA_023415895.1 Bacillota bacterium | reverse complement strand
CTAGAGAAATGTGCGGAGGAGTGTCTGCCGTGTTTGTCATCCGGCAGTCTTACAAAAACAAGGGCTTTCGAACGGAATGTATAAAAAAGAATTATGGTTCAGCTTGGTTGTTGCTGCACTTGCTGTTGGTCATTCAATGCATCCTTCTGATGCTTTGTATTTTCAAGTCAAGCGTGCTCGAGGGAATGGGGGGAATCTCCGCCTTCGGCACGTTTGTTGTATGCACCACAGTACTTAACGTGATGTTCCTTCTTTTGCTGGCTGTGTTACGGCGTTCAACGAAAAAGCTGGGACTGCTGGTGCACATACTCGTGCTTGCGCTGTATGTTTGCAGCGCCGTGTATTCCGCCTTGTTGATCCGAGCCGGGTTGATCAGCTATTTGTATATGGTTGTTTTGGTTGCGGTTGCTTTTGCGTTTCACTTTCATCCTGTGCATGTCTGTTTGTGTGGCATCGGCAGTTATGGGGTGTATCTTTCCCTTTTGCTGGGCGGTACAGCGGTTGCTCCCGACCGTTTAGCCTATGAAGTGCTTGCGCCGCCGATAATGATGGCGATTACCTTTGTGGTGGCGCTGGTTCGTTTTCGCCAGGACTATCAAAATTTCGTCAAACGCCAGCGCATGAGAGAACAAAACCATGTGCTGCACTATTTCGCCAATCACGATTACCTGACCCGTATTTCGAACCGCAAAATGGTTTTAGAACATCTCGACAAACTACTGGCATCCGGAAGCGGCAGTATCACCTGCATGATGGTGGACGTGGATTATTTTAAGCTTTATAATGACACGTATGGCCATATTCGTGGAGATGATTGTCTGGTTCGTCTCGCGAGAGCTATGCATACGGTCGTTCGCAGTCAGGGAGGACAGATCGGGCGCTACGGGGGAGAGGAATTTCTCGCCGTGTTTTCGGGTCAGGATGAGAAGAGCGCCATGAAAACAGCCAAGGAGATTTGCGCCGCCGTTCGCGCCGCAAAAGTCCGGTTCCAGGCCATTGATTACAGTGATGTGGTGACGGTGAGTGTGGGAACCTTTGTGTATCATCGTGTGGAAAAAGCCGATGCCAAAGCACTGATACATTATGCTGACAAGGCCTTGTACAGGGCCAAAAAAGAAGGCAGAAACCGCGTGTGCGCCTATGTCGAAGAATGCAGCGCACCCGAACCCGAAATGGAAAAACAGTCCGCACGCTATGCGGAGTAACAGGATTGTGCGCCCGCTTTAGTCTAAGACGGTGGGTGGGCTGTCCTGTTTTATTTTGCAGTAAACACTGAGATTGTTGTTGCTGTCACAGGTGGCCAAAAAGACATCGGCCAGTTTGACATGCTGGGCATCGAGCTGTTTGCTCAGCCATTGGGTGTCGTTTCCTGTCACCTGCAAATTCTTCATCAGTATTTTGCCGTCCATAACCACGTTGATCACCAGCTTCTCCTGCGGGGGATTGAGGTTCATATCCTGCGGCGTCGCCGGACGCTGTTTCGAAACGGGTAGAAAGCTTATTTTTCCGTTGGCCTCCATGACGGCGGTCTGAATATTGGCCAGGTTAAAATAGCCGCTGTTGCGGCAAAGAGTCAAAAACTCGCTCAAATCCATTTTAGCTTTTTTGAGATTGCTTTCATACAGCTTGCCGTTGTCATACAAAATCATGGCCGTGCCTTCGACGAATCGCCGTACTTTCATGAATTTGTTGGTGATCAGCGCAAGAAGAACAGACAGGCCGGCATAAATGATCATGGCGGTCAGAGGTTTTAGAAAATCACTTTCAAGCGAGGTTGCCATTTCGGCGGCAATCGAACCGATTGTGATACCGTTGATGTAGTCAAACATGCTGAGCTGGGACATTTCACGATTGCCCATGAGCTTGGCAAGTAAAAACAAAACGATAAACGACCCTACGGCGGTCAATGCCACTTGACCGATATCTTTCCACATGATGCCATTTCCCCCTCAATGCGAAGCTCTCTATAGGGTGTGCTTTCAAGGGCGAAATATGAGCACAGGTTAGATTTATGTGCCCAATGAAATACGGTAAGCGTTGTAAGCATTTTGTTTCAAGCAAAATACGATAAAAAATGACAACAAATTGTATAAATAAACAATAAGTATCCTATTCGTAAACCGTATGCCGCGTGTTTTGACCATTTTCGATTGGAGAGGCGTATGCCGAGGTCTATCTCCTGCTGCCTGCCATTTCCGCTGGCTGACCGTTCGGATAAGCCTTGTCTCTTGGGGGAAGGTAGCGTCGAACGCCGCTCGGATGAGGGTTTGTCAAGCGGATGGTGTGCAGAATATGAGTTATGCGCCTTCTTTCCTAGAATGGTCGCACAAAATGGCACTGTCCGTGCAGGTGGGTCATACAATGGATTGGGTTCCCCAATACTTTGTATGGTAAGGTGATGGCTATACACTACTCATCGTCAAGTACTCCAAGACCTACCGCATGCAAAAAGCCGGAGTGTCTCTATGAGGTTCTGCTGCCCTATCCCGAGGTCAAAGCAGAGTGCCCCAACCGGGAATACGCCCGGGCGATGCTCAGCAATATGGCCAGTAGAAATTCGGAAATGAATGCAATCAGCTCGTATTTTTACAACAGCCTGATTTTAAGCCCCGCATATGAGTCAATAGCAACCTGCTTTGAAAAGATCAGCCAGGTCGAAATGCATCATCTGCACATCTTTGGTAAGCTAGCCCTGCAACTGGGTGCCAATCCCCGCCTATGGTCGGTTGAGAACAACAAACACGTGTATTGGTCGCCCGAGCACAATCTATACCCCATGGATATCCATGCCATGCTGCTCAATGCTATCGAGGGAGAGCGGGCCGCCATCCGCAAATACACTGCACAGGCACAGACGATCAAGGATACAAATGTGGTGGCAAACCTCGACCGCATCCTTGTGGACGAGCGCTATCATGAAGACGTTTTGATGAAATTGTGTGAGCAGGTCAAAAATGCCGGTTGAAGCGGTGAAACATTCGGGAAGCTTCAGCAAAACAAGCACGAAAGCAAGATGCCTTTACAGACACAAAGAATCCACCGAAAGCAGATGATATGCTTTCGGTGGATTCTTTGACAATTTTTTGTTGAGCGCGTGTCCTATCTATCTTTTCTGGCTTCCCGCAGGCGGCGGAAAAAGTCGCTGAGCAGTGCCGCACACTCGTCTTCCAGCAGCCCACCTTCGCATTCGGGGTGATGATTGTAAGGCAGGTCAAACAAATTTACCACCGAACCGCATGACCCGGCCTTGGCATCCCGCGCGCCGTATACAACACGTGCCAGCCGCGCATTGATAATGGCACCTGTGCACATGGGGCATGGCTCCAGCGTGACATACAGCTCGCAATCGAACAGCCGCCAGCCGCCGCGTGTAGCGCAAGCGTCGTTGATGGCTTCCACCTCGGCATGTGCCAACGCGTTACGGGACTGTTCCCGCCGGTTGCGTCCGCGTCCGATGATGACACCTTGGTGCACAACCACCGCTCCCACAGGAACCTCGCCGTCGTCGGCCGCCTCCTGCGCAAGTACAAGCGCCTGCCGCATGCAGTCTTCACTAGACAATGTGCCGGTCATCCTTTCCCTCCTCATTGTGTGGTCAGGATGGTCGATACCACCGACAGGACGATGCTGATGATCATAGCCGGTGAGGAGAACACCGCGCCGGCACGCTGCCCTGTGGTCAGCAGGGCAGGATGATTCTGGCGGCGCGGTGCCGTACGGCGGGTGAGCGGATCATTGAGTGCAAACAGGATAACCACCGCAAACAGGCCGGTCAGTCCGATGATGGCGAAAACAAACAGGTTCATCTTTGTGTTCACTGCATCCGAACCGGCGTACAGGCCGGTATATGTCAGCAGAGTCGCCATCAGGTTGTTCAGAAAATGGAGCGCCATGGACATCCAAACCCGCCCGGTTTTGATGACAAGATAACCGCAGGCCAGACCCACGATCATGGCGAAGGGGATCTGCAAAATATTGCCGTGCATGAGGGCGAACAGCAAAGAGGAGATGATCAGGGCAAGCCCGTCGCCATAGGGGCGCAGCAGGCGCAGCACATATCCGCGGAAGACCATTTCCTCCAGAATCGCCGGAAACACGGCAAAGATCACCACATTCAGCAGCAGGGCTAAGCCGGTTTTGTCAATATATTCGGGCATTTCGGGCGGCTGAATGCCGAACATGCTTAAGAAATAGACAATATACGACGTGACGACGTTGGCGAGAATACAAACGGCCAGCCCCGCCATAAGCCCGAAAAAGATTGTGGGGAAGGACAACGGGCGATCCTCGGCGGGATGATTTTCCAAACGCGAGAAGGGATGAATGCGGCGGCGTCCAATGGCGGATACAACCGGTGCGGGTAATCCCATACCCAGACAATACGCCAGTCCATAGACAAGCAGAAAACCGGCTAGGCTGAGGCCGTAATAAATTTCGGAAACCTGCAAATTCACAACGCCGATGGCGTTGAGGGTTATCAGAAGAAAAGAGAATACAAACTGCATCAATACCGTGAGTACGAGCGTGATGCAGCCGACCAGATTGGAATCCCGCCGCAGGGCACGGCGCTGGGCATCGCGCGCCTGCCACAGAGCATCCCACGGGGTGCCGGGATACGGAGCCATAGGAAGTCACGTCCTTTCAAATCGGGTGGCCATAGCACTTGACTATCGCGAAGGTTGGGTCTGCTTAAAGATAAAGACCTTGCTGAAAAAATAATTCATGATCATCACAATGATGTTGACGGCAATTTTCGAAATGCCGCTGTTGACAGCGAGAACATTGACGAGCAGCCACATGCCCAATTCATCCACGACAAAAGAAAAAGCACGTGCGGCAATGAACAGCCAGAACTCGCGTGCAACCTGCGCGAGCGTTTCGGTGTGAGAGTGGAATACAAACAGTTTATTCACAAAATAGGCAAACAGAACAGCAATTACCCAAGCGATGGCATTGCTGATGAGGTTATGCACGCCTAAGATATTAAAGAAGAATCCGAAAGACACCATGTTGACCAGCGTTGTGATCACACCGAAGACAACATAAGTGATAATTTCCTTATTGAAGATGCGGGGATGGCTGTTCCACAACCATTGGCAAAGCCAGATGCAGGCCAGGGCGAAAATGCCACAAGCCATTTTGATTGCCCAATCGGCCACCTGCGTAATGCGGGTCACCACGAGAAGCTGCAGCATTTCAGTAATGACAGCCAGCAGCGCGGTGCTCGCGAGCGTCAGTACCAGCGCGTGGCGATTGCGCAGGCCGCGGGCACTTAAAGCAAGCCACAGAAGAAGTGAAAACCCGCCGAAGCCACATAGGCCGAACACCATCAAAACAAGGGGGGCAAGCAGCGGCGCGACGGAGGAAGAGACCTCGTCGGAAAACAGCAGCCGTACAAACTTGTCCATCCAGTCGATGCCCTGTGAATACAGCGCTTGCGCGGTCGCTCCGGGAAGCAGCGAAAAAATAGCGACGCCGACCGCCCAGAGTAGAGAGGAGAGCCAGAGCAGACATTGTTTTCGGGGCTTGTAATCCATCACTTCATTACTCATGATATTGTATCCTTTTTATTGTCATAATACGCAAGCCATTCCAGTCAGGAAATCCAGCGCTGCATTTCGTGTGCGACACCGTCTTGGGAAAAGGAAGGGGCAACAAGATCGGCCACTTGCTTGACATCGTCGGGGGCATTGCCCATCGCAACACCCGTTCCCGCATAGGAAAGCATGTCCAGATCGTTGCGGCTGTCCCCAAAGGCAACAGAATCGGTACGTGTCAGACCTGCCCATTCGAGAACGCGGCGCATGCCGTCGGATTTGCAGCAGCCTGCGGGGACGATCTCCAAATAGGGACCGTGGTCGATGACGTCCAGATCGGGCGAAAAGAGCTCCCGATTTTGTTGTGCCGAAACACGATAGGCGGTGAACTTGAGAACCTCTTGCCCTGCGTAGTTCCCCATGCCAGGAGTAAAGGCATCCGCATGCGTGATGACAGGCCAGTTTTCGAGCCAAGGCCTGTCGGGATGGATGGCATAAAGGCTTTGCACCCCCTCCAAAACGCAGGCATAGCCATTGTCCAGATAGAATTGCATAATGCGTTTGAGAAGCGGAGGGGGAAGTACCTGTTTGTATAGAATTTGTCGTCCCGCAACCACATAGCTGCCCGCACCGCTGATAATGCCGTCGAAGCCAATCTCCGTAATGGAGGGGTAGACGTGACAGGGAGCGCGCCCGGTACACAGAAACACCAGATGCCCTTGCTGCCTTGCTGTACGGATGGCTTGAACGGTTAGGGGGGAGGGTGGCTGGTTGTTAGCGGCGAGAGTACCGTCTAGATCATAGAAAAATGCCTTTTTGCCTGATAAAAAACTCACTGGCAACCGCCTTTCTCGCATTGACAAGCCGGAGTGGCCTGAAGAATGGCCGCGGCGTTGCCGCCGAGTATGGCTTGACTTTCCTGTTCGTTAAATTGACCGAATCTTAGAAAATCCCGCAGGGTG
>JAEZJA010000164.1 GCA_023415895.1 Bacillota bacterium | reverse complement strand
ATTTTGAACGTCTGCAGACGATTGCGGGCATTGTCGATGCGCCCCTTGTGCTGCATGGCGGCTCGGGACTGTCCGAAGAAGACTTCCGTCACGCCATTGCCTGCGGAATTGCCAAAGTCAACATCTTTACCGACATCAATGCGGCTTCGGCCAAGGCCGCTTATGATGCTTACCAGAAAGATATCGGTATGACCGATGTGATGCCGCATATCGTGGAAGCCGTTAAGCAGGCGACGCTTGCCAAGATGGCTATTTTCGGCTGTGAAGGCCATGGAGCAATGCGCTGACGGCTGTCGCATAACACAGCGGGTTGAAAAACATACATATAGAAAGGAAAACCGTACATGAAAGAATTCGAAATTCCCACCACAGCAAAGGTTGCTATTCTGACCGGCACCAAAACAATCGAAGTAAAAGAACTGCCCATTCCTGAAATCAGCGAGGATGAAGTACTCGTCAAGGTTGAGGGCTGCGGTATCTGCGGCACCGATGTACACGAGTATAAAGGCGATCCCTTTCACTATATCCCGGTTCAGCTGGGGCATGAGGGCACCGGTACCATCGTGAAGATCGGCAAGAATGTCAAAACCGATTATTCCGGTAAAGAGTTAAAGGTCGGCGACAAGATCGTCACCGGTCTGCGTCCCTGCGGCGTCTGCGATGTATGCACCAAGCATCCCGAGCGCATTCATCTGTGCGAGGGCGGCGAAATTTTCGGCCTGATGCCGGGTGAGGACCACTATTTCAACGGTTGGTTTGGCGAATATATGAAGATTAACGCGGGCGGCGTCATCTTCAACGTCAGCGACATGGATCGCGATCTGCGTTTGCTTATCGAGCCGTCTGCTGTTATCGTCCATGCCGTCGAAAAGGCTAAAGAGATCTTCAATTTCAAGCACGATTCTTATGTACTCGTCCAGGGCTGCGGCCCTATCGGCCTGCTGCTCTTGGCATTGGTTCGCACCATGGGCGTACGTCACATCCTGGCGATCGACGGCGATGAAAAGCGTTTGGCCATGGCCGAGAAGCTAGGTGCAACCGATACGCTGAATTTCACAAAGTTTGCTTCTGTTGAGGAAACCGCTCAGGCGGTCAAGCAGCTGACCAACGGTCTGGGTGCCGACATGGCTTTCCAATGCACCGGTTCCCCAAAAGCTGCGTCCGCATTGTGGAGCTATGTGCGCCGCGGCGGTTCGCTGTGCGAGCTGGGCTTCTTTGTCAACAACGGCGATACAACCTATAACCCGCATCTGGACATCTGCAACCGTGAGATCAAGGTTACCGGTTCGTGGACATATCAGGCATGTGATTGGATGCAGGCACAGGAGTTCCTGAAAGAAGCGCAGCAGCGCGGCTTGCCGGTCACCGAGCTGATCTCCCACCGCTATGACCTTGAACATATGAACGAGGCGATGGAGACAAACATCCGCATGGATGGCTTCAAGATTGCCTTCGTAGCAGACAAATAGCACTCCCTATATTCATAGTCATGACCACCGGCATACTTTGAAGTGACCACCGATTAACAGACAGAGAATATATTCCCTTGCGTAGGATATCTTTGATTTACGCGAGCTGACATCGTTTTCATACGGTGTCAGCTTTGTTTTGAGTTGAATTCGATGGTAACTGTAAAAATGGATATAGTCAACAGGCCTGCCCTGGAAACCCTAACTGATTAACCCGCAAAAATAGTATAACGAATTAAGCCTGCCCCCAAAAGGGTGGGCTTGATTTATGTTAAGCTGATTTAAACTGCTTGGGTTGGGGAAAGTTCTACTTCGTATCCTAAATCATGAAGGGAACGCAAATTTCTCTTTAAAATTCGGTGAGCGTTAATCGTATTGAAATAGTCACAGCCGAGATCAACAAAATACGGCTTATGTTTCAAAACATAATACATTGCTAGAAGCATACTGTGCGCCACAGCAATCAATGCCCTTTTGCTGCCCCGTCTCGCGGCAATCTTGCAATACGTGGCATAGTAATGACAATTCCAAATAAAAAGCCTGTAAACCCGCATTGCTGCTAGGTTTACAGGCTTTTTTCATTGGAGCTGGTGGACGGATTCGAACCCCCGACCTGCTGATTACAAATCAGCTGCTCTACCAGCTGAGCTACACCAGCCTATCTCACCGTTCTTGCTCGGTATACGAAGCGAGTCGGTTTCAAAGCACTCAACAATTATATTCAGAATTCGGGTATTTGTCAACTACTAATTATTCTTAACTATCGCATAGATCGCATCGATGGTATCACTCGTATAGACCAATTTCCTAACATGGAAGGCTCTGAGAAAACTTGTACAAATAATCTCAAATGTGGCTAATGGTACAAGCAATGGGCAGCATATATTTCACCAGAGGGTGATCTATATGAACCGATTCAAGAGCATTGCACATCTGACTGTCCTTTTCCTATGCTGCATGACCTTAACCTATTCGCGTCATAGTCTCTTGCCTTGTGCCGAAACGGCCGTTCTCCCGCTATGGCCTGTTGTGCCCGTAGAAACCGAGTCTGAAAGTCCGGTTTCAGCCGAAGAGACAAAGCCGCTAATTCCAAGCAAGCGCACCGTCACCCTGTCGTTCCTCGGCGACTGCCTGATCGCAACGGCGGATGGCACCACCGATCGGGTCGGTTCCTTGAACTGGACGGCCGACCATGAGCCTGCAACGTACTTTTTTCAAAATGTTTCGCATATTTTGAAAAATGACGACCTAACAGTAGCCGATTGTGAAAACGTCTTTACCGATTCGGCCTTCACCCCGATCGCCAAAGAAGAACCCGCCTTCTGGTTTCGCAGTGCAACCAAAAATGCTTCCATCCTGCAAGCGGGGGGTGTCGATATGGTGTCGGTTGCCAACAACCATACCGGAGACTACGGACAGGCCGGATTTGAGGATACCGTTACGGCGGTTGAAAAGGCCAACGTCCAAGTCGGATACAGCAACCAGCCGGTGATTCTGGAGAAGAACGGCATCAAAATTGGCATCGTTTGTGAAGAACTCTGGTGCTATGACCACTATCATCGTATTGTGAGTCAGCTCAAGGCAATGGAAGCGGAAACCGATATCCAGGTGGTTTTCTTCCATGGCGGAACCGAAAAGATTCATGAGCCGGAGGAGTGGAAACAAGAGGCTGCGCGAAGGATCGTGGAAGCGGGTGCCGATTTGGTGATTGGCGGACACCCGCATGTGCTTCAGCCCATGGAAATCTATCAAGGAGTACCCATTGTTTATTCCTTAGGCAATTTTGTCTATGGCGGCAACACGCAGCCCGAGAATCGCACGATTATCTACCAGGCTTGTATTGAACTGACCGACCGCATCGAGGTAACTTCAAAAATCATTCCGTGTACGGTCTATACGGGAAACACGAACAACTGGCAGCCGGCCATCATTGAGGATCCAGTCGAAAAGCAAAACGTTCTTGATTTTATGAAAGGGAAACGCGATGTACCCTATTAGAATTCTCCTGCCCAAAAAGGCTCCCCACTGACACGGGATGTATCAGCGGGGAGCCTGCCCAATTCATAAAGAACTCAGTTGGCGCATGGCGCCTATTTCTTTGTCTCAGGCAGCGAGGCAGGGTTGAAGCTCTCATCATAGGCATAGTCGACAGTATCCTCGAAATGCCACCATTCGTGGATATACGTCTTAAAGCCGCTGTTGACCATAATATCTTGGAGAAGCTGGGCGTTATTGGCCTGCTCGGGTGTCACATCGGTGAAATCCAAGTCGGCCTTGTCCGTGAAATTATCAAACCCGGTGGGCATCTCAACATCGGAACCGTCGAGCTTCACCAGCGTGATATCCACCGTGTTCCCCACATTGTGAGACTTGGGGCCGTTATTGGGATTGGCAATATAATTGGCGTTGTGATTTGCTGCATCCCACAGCTTAAACTGGGCTTCCATGGGCCGGAAGGCATCCCATATTTTCAGGCTGTACCCTAGTTCATTGAGCTGGTGCTGCACGGGAATCAGTTTTTTGACGGTGCCGTAGCGCAGATAAGCATCGGTAAAGTCGTAAATGACTTTGCCGGTAATATTGTCTGTCGTAGCATACTTGAGTTCCACAAGAATATTGGGTATGTAGTCAACCACGCGAACGAACGCGGAATCCGCGGGCACTCGAGCCGTCGTTGTAGTCGTTACCGGCTGAGAAGTCTGGGGTGCGTGAGTGGGTGGTGTGCTGGAAGGGACGGAACTCCCCATCTGGGAGCCTAGGCGTTTCCCCCACGCCAAACAGAGGGCTCCTCCGAAAACCAGTACGAGAATCGCGATCAGGGCAGCCCAGCGGCCGGATGCACGGTGTCTTGATCCACCAATATACCGTTTTGTTCGTTTTATCTTATCCATTTTCAAGCCCGCCTCAACACATATTCAATGCCGGACAACCAATACAGTAT
>JAEZJA010000148.1 GCA_023415895.1 Bacillota bacterium | reverse complement strand
TGGGGAATGATCGGGCTGTTGGCCGGACTGCTGGCCCGGCCGCTTCAGGCCAGCCGGTTGTTGCTGGCGCTCTACGGCATTTTTGCGGGGGTACTGTTTTCGCTGCTGATGGATGTTTGGTCGGTGTTGTGGTACAACAGCGGCTTTGAGCTGTCGGGCTATGCGGCTGCTATTGTGACCGCCCTGCCCACCACCCTGTGTTATGCGGCGTCCAATGTGATCTTCCTCTTGCTGCTGATCAAGCCCATCAGCCGCAAGCTCGGACGCGTCAAAACCAAATATGGCTTATAGCATTTGGTCAACCGCCGCACATTGGAACCATCCAGTGTGCGGCGGCGTTCATAATGTCAGCTCCACCGTATCCTTGGAACTGCCTTTATCGACCCAAATAGACAAATAAAAGGGCTTATTTATATTGACCTGCGGGATCGTTTAGTGTAAAATTAACGGGAAAATGCAAAATGAAGAATGTTGTTCAATTAATTGCATAGGATGGAAGACATGCTATGCATCGATAAAGTTTACGACCATACGTTAAAAATTTATCAAGCTTTACTTTTCAGTATTTTCTATCCCATTTGTTTTCCTAGCAGCGAAATCTGCTTATTATTCTGCAAATAAATTAGAATAGGAGAATCTATACATGAAGGTCAAGTTCACAGAAACGGTGTTGCGTGACGCCAATCAGTCGCTCATTGCCACTCGCATGCCCTATTCGGATTTTGAGGGTATCCTCGAAACACTGGATCAGGCGGGGTATTATTCTCTGGAATGCTGGGGAGGAGCGACTTTTGACTCCTGCCTGCGTTATCTGCATGAGGATCCATGGGAGAGACTGCGCAAGATTAAGTCCAAGGTCAAGAATACCAAGCTGCAGATGCTGCTCAGAGGGCAGAACATACTTGGTTACAAGCATTATCCCGATGATGTTGTACGGATGTTTGTGGCGCATGCGGCACAAAATGGCATGGACATTTTCCGTATTTTTGACGCTCTCAATGATTTCCGCAACATTGAAGTAGCCGTGGATGAGACGCTCAAGCAGGGCGCTCATGCGCAGGGCTGCATTTGTTATACCACCAGTCCGATACATAACCTCGAAAAGTACGCGCAGATGGGCAAACAGCTCGAAGACTTGGGTGTCAACTCGATCTGCATTAAGGATATGGCCGGCATTATGGGGCCGCAGGAAGCCTATGATTTGATCAAGGCACTCAAGGAAAGCGTTAAGGTTCCGATTTTCCTGCATACCCACTCCACCACGGGTCTCGGCCCTATGACCTATCTCAAGGCCATTGAAGCAGGCTGCGATGGTATCGATACCGCGATCTCCTCTTTCTCAGGCGGCACGTCCCAGCCTGCAACCGAAACGCTCAACTATGCGCTTGGTCAGATGGGTCACACCACGGGTTTGGACGAAAAGGTGCTCAAGAAGATCAACGATTACTTCAAGCCCCTCAAAGCACAATACATTGCCTCCGGCCTGATGGATCCTTTCGTTATGGATACCAAGACCGATGCGCTGGTCTATCAGGTGCCGGGCGGTATGCTGTCCAACCTGATCGCTCAACTGAAAGCGCAGAATGCCATCGACCGGCTGGATGAAGTGCTGGCCGAAACGCCCAAGGTGCGCAAGGACATGGGCTATCCTCCGCTGGTCACTCCGATGAGCCAGATGGTGGGCGTGCAGGCGGCTACCAATGTGCTGGTCGGTGAGCGCTATAAGAACATCTCCAAGGAAGTCAAGGCGTATGTGCGCGGCGAATACGGCCGTGCTCCCGGCGAGATTGATCCCGAACTTGTGAAGAAGGTATTGGGAGACGAGCAGCCGATGACGACCCGATTTGCCGATACGCTTGAACCCGGGTTCGAAAACGCAAAGGCGGAAATTGGCAGCCTTGCTCGCAATGACGAGGATGTACTTTCCTACATTGCCTTCCCCCAAATTGCCGAGAAGTTCTTCAAGGAACGCGAAGAAAAGGAGACAAAGACTGTTTCCTACACTATCTTTAAGAAATAGAAGGGGATTGTATGACTGTACTGGAATGTCTTCCTTACGCGCTGTTTGTATTTGCATTTGTGTTTGTGGTTCTTGCTGTTTTGTGGATCCTTATCAAGCTGTTCTCTTTTTGTGTTGGCCTTGTCGATGGTTCCCACAAAAGAGCGATACCCGCAGCGGCTGAGGCTGCAGCAGCGCCCGCACCTGCCACTTCGGTTGAGGCGGATACAGATCAGGCCTACAGCGGTCAACTCAAGCTGCACAATGTGGATGAGCCCACGGCAGCCATGATCATGGCCATTGTCAGCGATGAATCCGGTATCCCGCTGTCCGAGCTGTGCTTCAAATCCATCAAAGCGATCGAAAACAAGTAAACATACGAGAGGAGTTACGTTCATGATTTATGTCGTGAAAATTAATGATAAAGAATATGAGGTTGAAGTGGAGCAGGGCAAGGCAAGTATCGTAAAGACGACGTCGGTTGCCGCTCCGGCCGCTGCTGTCGCGGCACCCGCTCCGGCTGCTGCCGCGGTACCCGCCGCGACACCCGCACCGGCTGCGGCGGTAGAGGGTGAGGTTATTGAGGCTCCCATGCCCGGAACGATTCTGGACATCAAGGTAGCTCCCGGCTCTCATGTGAAGAGAGGCGAAACACTCCTGATTCTTGAGGCAATGAAGATGGAGAATGAGATTGCGGCACCCCGTGATGCCGTTGTATCCCAGGTGCTCGTATCAAAAGGTGCTTCGGTATCAACATACGACGCCCTAATTTCTATTCAGTAAAGGCGGGACAAACGTGTTTATAGAAACCTTACAGACCATTTGGGAGTCTTCAGGCATGGCTTCTCTGACTTGGCAGAACGGCCTCATGCTCGTGGTTGCCTGTGTGCTTATATATCTTGCGATTGGCAAAAAATTTGAACCCATGCTGCTTCTGCCCATCGCGTTCGGTGTGCTGCTGGCCAACCTGCCACTGACCGGTTTGATGTCCGGCCCGTCAGAAACGTCTGAGGCTGGCGGACTGCTCTACTATCTGTACTTGGGTGTACAAAAGGATATTTACCCCTCGCTGATCTTCTTAGGTATCGGTGCGATGACCGATTTCGGTCCGCTGCTTGCCAGACCGTCCAGCCTCTTTATGGGGGCGGGCGCTCAATTTGGTATCATCATTGCCTTTATTGTGGCCATTGCTCTTGGCTTTACCCCGCAGGAGGCGTCTTCCATCGGTATTATCGGTGGTGCCGACGGCCCGACCGCGATCTTCCTGACTTCCAAGCTGGCTCCCGAACTGCTGCCGGCTATCGCGATCGCCGCCTATTCCTACATGGCGCTGATTCCGCTTATTCAGCCTCCTCTGATGCGCCTGCTCACCACCAAAAAAGAGCGCGAAATCAAGATGGTACAGCTGCGTACGGTATCCAAGCTGGAGAAGATCTGCTTCCCCGTTGTGGTCACCATCCTCTGCGTACTGCTGTTACCGTCCGTTGCTCCGCTGATCGGTATGCTGATGCTGGGCAACCTGTTCAAGGAGTCGGGTGTGGTGGAACGCTTGTCCAGCACGGCTCAGAACGCTCTGATTAACATTGTCACCATCTTCCTCGGCCTCACGGTCGGAGCGACTGCCAATGCTGAACGATTCCTGCAGCTGTCCACGCTCAAGATCATTGGTTTAGGTCTGATGGCCTTTATGTTCAGCACGATCGGCGGCCTGTTGATCGGCAAGCTGATGTGCTGGCTGTCCAAGGGCAAGATTAACCCGCTGATCGGTTCGGCCGGCGTGTCGGCTGTTCCCATGGCTGCGCGCGTGTCGCAGGTCGAAGGTCAGAAGGCCAATCCCACCAACTACCTGCTGATGCACGCTATGGGCCCGAATGTCGCCGGTGTGATCGGCTCGGCAGTGGCGGCGGGCATCCTGTTAGCCTTGTTCGGCTGATTTTCATATACGATGAGAAGAAGACTATCCCTGTCGGGTAGTCTTCTTCTTTGTTATATTTATGATAAATAATTTTAACTATATTGATGATTTTATTGCCTGTTGAAAGTGACTGTGATATAATTAAACA
>JAEZJA010000145.1 GCA_023415895.1 Bacillota bacterium | reverse complement strand
CGACTGTGTGGACATGTCCAGGCGCATGGATAAGCTGCTCGACGAGGTCGATCCCATCCCGCAGTCCTATTGTCTGGAGGTCTGCTCTCCGGGCTTGGAGCGCGAGCTCACCCGCCCTGAGCATTTTGAACTTTGCAATGGCTGGCCGGTGGCCATTAGCCTTTACCGTGCCGTGAACGGCCGAAAAGAATTTGCCGGTATCCTGACAGGGTTTGAAGACAACGTGATCACCATTGAAACACAACAGGGCGACACGCTGTCCTTTCATAAAAAAGAAACGTCCGGTATTCACCTGATCGATGATACGGACGAGGATGAATACGGAGGAGAAACGGAAAATGAGTAACGCAAATACGGAGTTCTTTGAAGCATTAAAACTGCTGGAAAAAGAAAAGGGCATCCCGATGGATTACCTTATGGAAAAGATTCGTGCCGCTATCAACATCGCTGTCAAACGTGATTTCGGCGGCAAAGACAACATCATGGTAACCATGAACCCCGAAACCAGCGAATTCCGTGTCGTGGTCAGCAAAATGGTTGTGGACGAGGTCATGGATCCCGATGAAGAAATTACGCTGGATGAAGCGCGACGCTACTCCAAAAAAGCCCTTGTCGGTCAACCCATCGAAATCGAGCTTGAAACCAAGCAGTTCGGCCGTATCGCTGCTCAGACAGCCAAGCATGTGATCCGTCAGGGCATCCGCGAGGCCGAACGTGGCCAGCAGATGCAGGAATTCCAGCGCCGCAATCAGGAACTGGTCACGGCCATGGTCACGCGCATGGATCCCAAATCGGGCGCTGCGACGGTGGAAATCGGCAAGGCCGAAGCGGTTCTCCCCCTGACCGAACAGATCAGCGGCGAGATCATTCGTGAGGGCGACCGTATCAAGGTGTACATTGTGGATGTGCGGGAGGGCGACAAGGGCCCCCGCGCTTTGATTTCGCGTACACACCCCAATCTGGTCAAGCGCCTGTTTGAGATGGAGGTTCCCGAAATCTTCAACGGCGTGGTGGAAATCAAGTCCGTATCGCGTGAAGCAGGCTCCCGCACCAAGATGGCCGTACTCAGCCATGACCCCAACGTGGACGCCGTCGGCGCCTGCATCGGTTCGCGCGGCGCGCGTGTGGCGGGTATCGTCGAAGAGTTGGGCGGCGAAAAGATTGATATCATTGAATACAGCGAGGACGTGTCCAAGTTTATTGCGGCCGCTCTCGCCCCCGCCAAGGTTGTCAGCGTGGAGCTGGATCCCAGCGGCGCCCATGCCTGCCATGTGCGCGTTCCCGATGCCCAGCTTTCTCTCGCCATCGGCAACAAAGGGCAAAATGCCCGGCTGGCCGCCAAGCTGACCGGCTGGAAAATCGACATCCGTCCTGAAAGCGGCTTTTACGGCGAGGAACCCGCCGGTGAAGAGGCTGGCGTACAGGAATAACGATACAAAAGACAGCACACGAAAGGGTGAACCACAATGGTGCATGCAAAAAAGATACCGCTGCGTATGTGTACCGGCTGCGGCGAAATGAAACCGAAAAAAGAATTGGTGCGCGTTGTGAAAAGTCCGGACGGCGAGATTTCACTTGATCTCACCGGTCGCAAGCCCGGCCGCGGAGCCTATGTTTGTCCCCGTCGTGACTGTCTGAAGGCCGCACGCAAGGCGAGACGACTGGAAAAAGCGTTTTCCTGCCAGATCCCCGCGGAGGTCTACACCCGCATGGAGGAGGAATTGCCACCCGATGAAACATGAACAACCCGTCAGGGAACAGCTTTGCGGCCTTCTTGGTATGGCCAGACGAGCCGGCAGACTGACGACCGGCTATGATGCTGTTGCCGCTCTGGTCGCTTCGGGTGCCGTCATCCTTGTTCTGACTGCTGCGGATTTATCCGAAAAGACAGAAAAGGAACTGCGGTTTGCCGCACAGGACAAACGGGCGGAAATTCAAAAGATCCCACTCACGAAAGAGGAGATCGGTCATTCGTTGGGGCTCAAAAAACCGGTAGGTGTGTTGGCCCTTGAAGATAAAGGCTTTGCGGCAGCCGTAAAAAAGCGCTTGTGCGGCCACGATTTTGAGGAGGAATGTACAGTATGATGATAAAATATCGCGTGAGCGATGTAGCCAAGGATTTTGGCAAAGCAACGAAGGATGTCGTTGCGGTTCTGAGCCATTTTGAGGAGACTCCCAAAAAGAGCGCCACCGCTCTGGAGGAAGACGAGCTGGATCTGGTGTTTGAGACCTTCACACAGCAAAGCCAGGTGGCAAGCTTCGAAGAGTATTTTGCCATGGGCAGCGCCGCTCGTGAGCAGGAGAAAAGGGCTGCCGAAGCCGCCGCTCCCGCACCCGCTCCTGCCGCCCCCCCTGCCCCTGCTGCGGCCTCGCCCGCACCGAATAAGCCGGTTCAAACCAACAAACCGGCCGCTCAGAATCAGAACAAGCAGCCGGTTCCTCATGCTCCGGCACAGCCCCCCCGCGTCAAAACCGAACGCCGTATGGTGGATACCCGTACCCAGGTCAACAACGTCGGCAACAAATACGACGAGAAGTTTGACCAGATGGCACAGTCGTCCAACCGCGTCAAGGGTGATGGCGGCGCCATCAAAAAGCAGAAGCTGACGCAGCGTTCACAGCAGTATCGCAAGCAGCATACGCATCGGGAAACCGAAGCTGAGCGTCTCAAGCGTATTGCGGCCGAGCGCAAGAGCAAACCCATCACGATTACCGTCGGTGAGACCATCACGGTGGGCGAGCTGGCCTTGCGTTTGAAAGCGACCGCCGGCGAAGTCATCAAAAAATTGATGGGCATGGGCGTTATGGCCACGCAGAACGAGGAAATTGACTTTGATACCGCCTTCCTGATCGGTGAAGAGCTGCACGCCAAGGTGGAACGCGAGGTCGTTGTCACCATCGAGGAACGCATCATCGACGACAGCGAGGACACCGATGTCAACCTAAAGCCGCGTGATCCCATCGTTGTGGTTATGGGTCACGTCGACCACGGCAAAACGTCCATACTCGATGCCATCCGCCGCACCAATGTGACCGCAGGCGAAGCCGGCGGCATCACACAGCACATCGGCGCCTATCGTGTCAACATCAACGGCCAGTCCATCACCTTCCTGGACACTCCGGGCCATGCGGCCTTTACATCCATGCGCGCCCGCGGCGCTCAGGTGACGGATATCGCCATTATCGTGGTGGCAGCCGACGACGGCATTATGCCCCAAACGGTAGAAGCTATCAACCACGCCAAGGCGGCCAATGTCTCGATTATCGTTGCGATCAACAAAATGGATAAACCCACCGCCAACCCCGAACGCGTTATGCAGCAGCTCACGGAATACGAGCTGGTGCCCGAAGAGTGGGGCGGCGACGTCATCTGTGTCCCTGTATCGGCTCACACAGGTGAGGGCTTGGATAAATTGCTTGAGACTGTCCTGTTGGTTTCCGAAATGAAGGAACTGCGCGCCAATCCCGACCGTGCCGCCAAGGGAACGGTCATTGAAGCCCGCCTGGACAAGGGGCGCGGCCCCATCGCGACGGTGCTGGTACAAAACGGCACACTGCACGCGGGTGATGTGCTGGTTGCGGGTACAACGGTTGGGCGCGTGCGCGCAATGACCGATGAGCGCGGCCAAAAGCTGGATGCGGCAGGCCCGTCCGTTCCTGTGGAAATCATGGGACTGGCTGAGGTGCCGGTATCGGGCGATGTCTTCAACGCCGTATCCGATGAAAAACTGGCGCGTGAGCTGGTCGAACAGCGCAAGACCGAAGCCAAGGAAGAACAGTTCAACCAGTACCAGAAGGTTACACTGGATAATCTGTTTGATCAGATGCAGCAGGGCGACATGAAGCAGCTGAACATCATCGTCAAGGCTGACGTTCAAGGTTCGGTCGAGGCCGTGCGTCAATCTCTCGAAAAGCTGAGCAACAACGAAGTGCGCGTCGCTGTAATCCATGGCGCGGTCGGTGCGATCAGCGAAAGCGATATTGCGCTGGCCGATGCCTCCAACGCCATCGTGGTCGGCTTCAATGTGCGCCCCGATCCGTTGGCTCAAGCCGCCGCCGAAGCCAATCATGTGGAAATGCGCCTCTATCGCATCATCTATGACTGCATTGAGGAAATCGAATCGGCCATGAAGGGCATGCTGGCTCCCAAAACCCGTGAGGTTATGCACGGTCGCATTGAAGTGCGGCAGGTATATAAGATCACCAATGTCGGCACGGTTGCCGGCTGCTATGTGCTCGACGGCAAGTCTCTGCGCGGCGACCTCGTGCGCGTGGTGCGCGACGGCATCATCATCGCCGACGACAAAATGGCTTCCCTCAAGCGCTTCAAGGACGATGTCAAGGAAGTGGCCGCGGGTTACGAATGCGGTGTTACGCTCGAACGTTTCAACGACATTCATGAGGGCGATATTTTCGAAACCTATATCATTGAGGAATATCGCGACTGATGACAATTCACCGGCTATTGCCGGCTTGTGTGAAATAGTCTGCCGTATGAATCGGCAGACGGAAAGGCATGGTAACTATGTCCGGGTATCGAATGGATCGAACAAACGAGGATATCATGCGGGAGCTGACCGCGATATTGCGCACGGTCAAGGATCCGCGCGTGACCTCCTCCATGTTGAGTATCGTACGTGTAGACGTGACCGCCGACATGTCATACGCCAAGGTCTATGTCAGCGCGATGGAAGGGCTGGACGCAGCGAAAAACGCCGTCAAGGGCCTGACCTCGGGACAGGGCTATATCCGGCGCGAGCTGGGGTCGGCTTTGCATCTGCGCCATGTGCCTGAGCTGCGGTTTGTGGCGGATAATTCGATTGAATACAGTGCCAACATTGCCAAAACGCTGAGCGATTTGGAGAGGAGCACCGACAACCATGAGTAAGAGCGCTTCGGTTTCTCAGGCGGCCGGGCTGCTGCGGGATTCGGACCGTATACTGGTTTTGACCCACCAGTATCCCGACGGGGACACCTTGGGTTCGGGGTTCGCCCTTTGCCATGCGCTACGGAAAATGGGTAAGCTTTGCCGCGTGGAATGCGCGGATAACATCCCCGAAAAATACACGTATTTATATGAGACTATGCCACCCTGCCCCCCTTTTGATGCGGCCTTTATTTGTGCCGTGGACGTGGCGGACACACGGCTGCTGGGCAATGCGCTTCAGCCCTATGTCGGACATATCGATTTGTGTATCGACCATCACGGCTCGAATACGCAGTATGCCGACTGGCTGCTGTTGTGTCCTGATTACGCGGCTACGGCCATGCTGATCTGTGAAGTGATCCGTGAACTGGGGGTTCCAATCGATAAGTCGATTGCTACGTGCATTTACACCGGCATTGCCACCGACACGGGCTGCTTTAAATACAGCAACACCACCGCTTATACACATCGTATGACAGCGGATATGCTGGATCAGGGCATCCCCTCGGAAATGATCAACCGTACCATGTTTGATATCAAATCTCGTGCACGTGTGGAACTCGAACGTATGGCGCTGGACAACATGCGCTTCTACCTGTCCGAACGCTGCGCGATTATGGCGATCACACTGCAAATGATTGACCAGAGCGGCGCGGGTGAGGACGACATGGAAGGCCTGGCACCCATACCCCGTCAAATTGAAGGCGTATGGGTAGGTGTGACGTTGCGTGAAAAACGCGATGGTAGCTTTAAAGTCAGTGTGCGTACCGGTAATCACGCAGACGCATCGGCCATCTGCCGCGTTTTGGGTGGCGGCGGACATATACGGGCGGCAGGCTGCACGGTTGACGGGCCGCTCGATAAGGCCACACAAACCATGCTGGATGCGGTTCGCACGATCATCGGTCGCTGAGCACGGGTACAATGCAAAAGAAAGGCCGGGAACCACCGTGGATGGCATTTTGTGTCTCGATAAGCCCCAGAACATGACGTCGTTTGACTGCTGCGCCATTTTCCGCCGGCTGTTAAACACCAAAAAGATTGGCCACGCCGGCACCTTGGATCCCATGGCAACCGGCGTTCTTCCCCTTCTGGCTGGACGGGCAACCAAAGCGTTGGATTTACTGCCCATCCACGACAAACGATATACGGCGACGCTGCGCTTCGGACTGATAAGCGATACGCAGGATATTTGGGGCAGTGTGTCGGCAACAGGCGGCGCGCTGCCTTTGCTACAGGCGGTTGAACAAGCGCTGCCCGCCTTTCGTGGGGATATTCTGCAAATTCCACCCATGATGTCCGCTCTCAAGAAAAACGGCGTTCGCCTTTACGATCTCGCAAGACAGGGCATTGAAGTGGAACGACAGGCGCGTCCCATTACCATCTATTCTCTGGACATCCTGTCGTTTGACGAACAGACCGGTGAGCTTTGCCTCGACTGTGCCTGTTCAAAAGGTACTTATATCCGCACGCTGTGTGCCGATATCGGCGTGGCACTCGGCTGCGGTGCCGTGATGACTTCGCTGCGGCGCACACAGGCCGCGGGGTATCCGATTGATGTCTGTGTAACGCTCGAACAGGCTCGCGAGCTGGCGGAGCATGGACTGCTTGAGCAGCGCGCGCTGCCCATTGAAAGCGCCTTTGCCTGTTACGGGCAAACAACGGTTACCGATGCGCAGGCCGTACGTTTTCGCAACGGCGGCGCCCTCTCTCTCGACCGGCTGTCTGCACCTGTGGAGGGTATCGTGCGTGTTTATGCCCCCGACGGTTCCTTTGTGGGGTTGGGTCAGCCCAGCGCCGAAGAATTGACCATTTTAAAGCTGTTCTGACAGCTCTATACCCAACCGAGTAGCATCCGGTTTTCGGAGGTTCAACTATGCAAAACACACTGGCAACCTATACCTGGACGGGCAGCAGAGACGATGGCATTCCCCA
>JAEZJA010000138.1 GCA_023415895.1 Bacillota bacterium | reverse complement strand
TCGTTGTCTCCGATGAGCAGGAGAACCTTGTGCCGGAATCCATTTTTTCTGGCCCACACACGGGGGATCAAGCAACGCAGTCGGCGGATATCCTCCGGACGAAGTACGTCCCGTAGCAGCAGTGCCTGTATCATATACCGGCTGCTGTCGCGTGTGGCGCGCACAAGCAGGGGAAGCAGAAAGTTGGCGAGTATTTGGGTAATGAGAGTGGCCGCCGCTGATCCGACAATCCCCACCAGAGGGATCAGCAGGGCATTCAGCAGCACATTGGCAACCGCCCCCGCCAGCGTAAACCACATTTCGTAGCGCTGCTTGCCCTCGCAGATCAGCCAAATATTTTTCGCAGCGCCGAGATAGGAAAAGCTGCAATACCACACGGCAAGGCGCAAAGCCTCCTGCGCACCGAGATAATCGGCTCCGTACAACACGAGCAGGATGAGGCGCGAACAGAATGAAACTACCAGACCGTAGGCGATGCTCATCCAGATAATGCCCGCATACAGCTGGCGGATACGCCGCGCGTACAGCCGCTCGTCCCGGCTTTTAAGTTCCATAATGATGGGTCTGGCCGAATCGATGACCGCGCTGGGAATAAAGGCCCACAGGCCGCTGATGGTGATGACCGCCGCGTACAAGCCGACTGCGGTGGTGCCCATCATGTTTCCGATCATGAGCTTGTCGGTCTGAGCAAAAACGGCGGCCATGATGCCGGACAGTATGAAATTATAGCTTTGTGAGAGCAACTGTTTGCCCTCAGACAGGGAAAAACGCCAAGCGGGGCCGCCATCCCGAAAATAAGCCGTTGTCAGCAGGAGGGCAACAAGAATTACGTCGAGCGTTGTCGAAAAAGCGAACCACTCCACGCTTTTGTGCGTCGCAAGCAGCACGGCCTTATAAGCAGCCGCCGCTATATAGGCGGCCGACTGGATAATGGTCGCCCGCTTGGAGCGTAAACGGGATTGATACCAAAAATCGAGGACATCAAAAACTTGAAACAGCAAAGACAACGATTGCAAAACGGTGATCATGGGCAGCAGGGGATCCTCACCATGGAGGGCAAGCATGATCACGGACACAGCTAGCACCGACAGCATACTGGAAGCCAGCCGCAAGACCACGGCTGTGCCGATCACGGTACCCTGCTGGTTCCCGCGGGTTACAAATTCCCGGATGAGGATGCCGTTGAGCCCCAGAGTGCAGAAAGAGGAAAAGAAGGCGATCAGCGAGGCGGCGTAATTGATGGCGCCGTAATTGGCGGGGCCCAGATAGCGTGCGGTTAGCATGCTGATCAACAACGACACAAGCATCTGGAACAGCTTGCCGCCGATTATCCAGCTCATATTGGACAAAAAGCGATTGCCCTTGATGTTCATAGGAACACCCTTTTGCCGATTATTCGACCCACTTATCGGTAGGTGGTATACGACCGCTCGGGGTCGATCATGGTACATTTATGATGGGGCTGGCGCTTATTCTCAGGGGGGAGCTGCCAATAGTCGCCAGATAGATTTCTCAGATAAGCATCATACCCATCCGGTACCGGGATCTGGAGCTGTTCAAAGGGAAAAAGGGTATACTGTCGGAAGATGTCTTGATTGATACTTTTTATGTTATGCGATGTGTAACAGAATATGCCGACCTGTTCACTGCTGCGATAGGGGTATCGCTTGAGCAGCTTCTCCTTTCGATGCAGGGCATGACGCCAGCTTGGAATACACAGTTTGGCTAGTACCATTGCCAGTTTTGCTTTTGAGGAGGAATCACCCGAGAATTCGGCCAGTAGGCGGAAATTGTAAACGTCCATTTTCAAGCGATATATGGCTTGCTCAAAGCGGGTGGATGGATAGCCATCAAGAGGGAATATATCGATGTAGATACCGTGGTGGATATTCATATGTTTGCTGGCCTTCTCAATAAAGGCGGTTTGATTATGACGGATTTTCGCATAGCTCAGCCGGTATTCTGGGTCAGTTTCGAAGGTTTGGAGGAAATGATCCTTATGTAGAAGCGACTGCGCGTTGGCCAGAAATGTCTCATAGCTGTCCCTGGGCATAGCAACGTCAATATCATCATCCCACGGAATATAGCCGTGATGGCGTACAGCCCCCAGGAGCGTTCCACCGATCGCATAATACGGCAGATTGAGCTGGCGGCAGACATCCATAAAGTTTTTTAAGATATCCAGTTGTATGGCCTTAACAGCGTCCAAGAGTATCCTCCTGTTCGTGTGAAAACATAGTGACACTTTTCTTTTTTACTATATGACCACGGCACAGGAATGGTGACGCGTGCGTTTGGTTCGTACAGATAACAAAAAGACCCGGATTTTACGAGCCATCTGACTGGCTGTAAAATCCGGGCGTCAACGTTTATACAAGGGAAAACTAGGAATTAGAACTGAACTTCCTGCTCACTCTGATCTTCAGCCTCGTCGGCAACCGCATAGGCCTGGTTCTCATCATAGGGAGTGTCCACGGAGACCGTTTCAAAGGTTTCCATCTGCTCCGGCACGAAATCCGGCTGATCCACCGTCTGTGCGGGTGGGGTCGGCAGTTTTTGCAGAATCCATCCAATACCAAACAGAATGATAGCATAAATGCCATATTGCAAGGCACTGGTCATATAGGAACTGACAAAGGCGTACTCTTGGCCGCTGAATTGGTACTGTGACAGATATTCGGCGACGTTTACGATTGACCAGCCCATATAGATGGCCAGCAAACCGGCAAGGACATAGAAAATGATGCTGAGCACAGGAACTTTTTTCTGATTCATGTTTGACACATACTTTCTTTATAGCATTTTGTTTCGCGCGGGCATACCCAGGCAGTGAACATCAGAAAAAGGCGGTGTGCGTGGGGCACACCGCCTTTTGGTGTAGTGAGTACGTCTGAATACAAACCGTTTCCCAAACGTTTCTTTTGCCACAGCCCCGTTTTGTATCAGATGGAGTGAACTTACTTCTTGCTGTACAGCTGACCGAGTGCGAGCAGATGCTCGTAACGGTTGGCGGCGTTCTTTTCCGCGGCCGTAAAGAGAGCTTCCGCACGATCGGGGAAGGAACGGGTCAGAGAGTTGTAGCGAACCTCGCCCATGATGAAGTCACGGTAGGAGGCGGACGGTGCCTTGCTGTCGAGTGAGAAGGGCTCATCCTTGGAGGGGTTGAAGCGATAGTTGTGCCAGTAACCGGCCTCGACCGCTTTCTTTTCCTCGAGCTGGGAAATACCCATGCCGCCCTTGATACCGTGATTGATGCAGGGGGCATACGCGATGATCAGCGAGGGACCCGGATAAGCTTCCGCTTCCTGAATGGCCTTGAGCGTTTGATTCATGTCCGCACCCATGGCGATCTGAGCAACGTAAACATAGCCGTAGCTCATCGCGATGGAGCCGAGATCCTTCTTCTTCACGCCCTTGCCGGCGGCAGCAAACTGAGCAACCGAGCCGATCGGGGTGGATTTGGACGCCTGTCCGCCAGTGTTGGAGTACACTTCGGTATCAAACACCATCACGTTGACATTTTCACCAGAAGCCAGGACATGATCCAGACCGCCGAAGCCGATATCATAGGCCCAACCGTCACCGCCGAAGATCCAGAAGGACTTCTTGACGAACAGGTCGGAGGACTTGAGAGCTTCGTTATACAGCGCATCAAATTCACATCCGCAGTTTCCGCATTCCACGACAGCCTTTTCCAGCGCCGGAATCAGCTTGGCAGCGGCAGCCTTGGAGGCTTCGGTGTCATCCTTGCCGTCCAGCCATTCCTGAGCAGCCTCTTTGAGACCCCAGGCGGCGGGCAGATCGGCCCCAGCAAACTTGTTCATGATATCGGCCAAACGGTTGCGGCGGGCATTCACACCCAGGAACATACCATAGCCATACTCTGCATTGTCTTCAAAGAGGGAGTTTGCCCATGCAGGGCCGTGACCCTTTTTGTTGACCGTGTAAGGCGTGGAGGGAGAGGAACCGCCCCAGATGGAGGAGCAGCCTGTGGCGTTGGCGATATACATACGATCGCCGAACAGCTGGGTAATCAGCTTGGCATATGGTGTTTCACCGCAGCCCGCGCAGGCGCCCGAGAACTCGAGCAGCGGCTGCAGGAACTGGCTGCCCTTCAACGTCGAAGTTTTGAACTTTTCGGTGACTTCGGGCTTCTCAGGCAGGTTGTAGCCATACAGGAAGTTGTTTTCTTCATGCAGCTGGGATTCCAAAGGCTGCATGGTCAGAGCCTTGTTGCCCTTCATGCCGGGGCAGACCGATGCGCAAGAGCCGCAGCCCGTGCAGTCCAGAACGGAAACGGTGATGCCGAACTGATAACCGGGCAGACCGGTTGCATTCTTCATCTTCATGCCTTCGGGCGCGTTGGCAGCTTCCTGCTCGTTGAGAATGGCCGGGCGAATAACGGCGTGCGGGCAGACATAAGAGCAGAAGTTGCACTGAATGCAGTTTTCGGGAATCCACACGGGCACGTCAACGGCAATGCCGCGTTTCTCGTAGGCAGAGGAGCCCAGCGGCACGGTGCCGTCGGCATCCTTGACGAAGGTGGAAACCGGCAGCTTGTCGCCCTGCTGTGCGTTGATGGGCGTCAATACGTTGTCGATATAATCGCGGATTTCGGGACGGCCACCCGAAGCAAGGACCGCTTGGGTGTTATCCACAGCCTTGGCCCACTCCTTGGGAACCCTAACCTTCTTGACTTCCTTGATACCGGTATCAATGGCATCATGGTTCATCTTGACGATGGCGTCACCCTTCTTGGAGTAGGACTTCGTGGCGGCATCCTTCATGAAGCGGACGGCATCCTCAACCGGGATAACCTTGGCCAGCTTGAAGAAGGCGGCCTGCAGAATGGTATTGGTGCGGTTGCCCAGACCAAGACCCTTGGCCAGCGTCGTCGCATCAATCGTATAGAACTTGATGTCGTTCTTGGCAATGATTCTCTTCATGGCTGCCGGCAGATGGGTTTCCAGTTCCTCTGGCGTATAGCCGCAGTTGAGTAAGAAAATACCGCCCGGCTTGACATCGCTGATCATGTCATACTTGTCGATATAGGACACGTTATGGCAGGCAACGAAATCGGCCTTGTTGATGAGATAGGTAGATTTGATCGGCTTTTTGCCGAAACGCAGGTGGGAAATAGTGACGCCGCCCGATTTTTTCGAGTCATAGGAAAAATACCCCTGCGCATACATGTCGGTGTGGTCGCCAATAATTTTAATGGAGTTTTTGTTGGCGCCGACCGTACCGTCGGAACCCAGACCCCAGAATTTGCAGGAGCGGGTACCCTTCGGGGTGGTGTCCAGGCTCTCCTTAAGTTTGAGAGACAGCTTGGTGACATCGTCTTCAATACCGATGGTGAAGCGCTTCTTGGGACGGGCAGCCTCCATGTTGCGATAGGTGGCAACAATTTGATCGGGCGTGGTATCCTTGGAGCCCAGTCCGTAACGGCCGGTAAACACCGGAACGGTTTCGAACTTGGAGCCCTTGAGAGCGGCACACACATCCAAGTAGAGCGGCTCGCCGATGGAACCGGGTTCCTTTGTGCGGTCGAGAACGCTGATGACTTCGACACTGTTGGGGATAGCAGCCAGCAGGTGCTTGGCCGAGAACGGACGGTACAGGCGAACGGTGATCAGACCGACCTTGTCGCCAGCAGCGTTCATTTGGTCAACCGTCTCTTCGATGGTCTCGCAGACAGAGCCCATGGCAATGATGACGCGCTTGGCATCACGCGGGCCATAGTAGTTGAACAGTTTATAGTTGGAGCCAATCTTCTCGTTGACCTGGTTCATATAGGACTCGACAACGTCGGGAATGGCTTCATAATAGGTATTGGCAGCTTCACGTGCCTGGAAGAAGATGTCGGGATTTTGTGCGGTACCGCGCTGCACAGGATGCTCAGGATTGAGCGCATTGTTGCGGAAACGGTCAACCGCTTCCCAGTCAAGCATCTCGCCAAGATCCTTGTAATCCCACACCTGAATCTTCTGAATTTCATGAGAGGTACGGAAACCGTCAAAGAAATGCAGGAAGGGAACACGTCCCTTGATCGTAGCCAAGTGTGCGACAGCGGCCAGATCCATGACCTCCTGGACGCTGGAGGAGCAGAGCATGGCATAACCTGTCTGACGGCAGGCGTAAACGTCCGAATGATCGCCAAAAATCGACAGTGCATGAGAGGCCAGGGCACGAGCCGAAACATGGATCACGTTGGGAAGCAGCTCACCCGCAATTTTGTACATGTTGGGGATCATGAGCAGCAGGCCCTGTGATGCCGTGTAGGTCGTTGTCATAGCACCGGCAGCCAGCGAACCGTGAACCGCACCGGCAGCACCGCCCTCGGACTGCATCTCTGTTACCTGAACAGGACGGCCGAACAGGTTGGTCTGTCCGGAAGCAGCCCACTTGTCGGTTTCTTCGGCCATCACGGATGAGGGCGTGATGGGGAAGATGGCGGCAACATCCGTGAACGCATACGATACGTAAGCGGCGGCATTGTTACCATCCATGGTTTTGAATTTTCTTGCCATTTAGTAGTTCCTCCTTCAAAGGATAAAAATGTGATGAATGCCCCGAGAGGGGCAGCCAGTACAGCGAATGCTGACAGGATCGCGAACAGGCAGTAGGGAGAACGTCCCTGCTTCCTGGCCCAGACGGTGGTACAATTAAAAAATCGTGACCATCTGTAATAGTATCACTCTTTGCCAACAGTGTAAACAACAAAAGTGACCGATTTCACTTCTTTTTTTGAATTTTTTTTGAACTCCAGAAAAGATGATTAAACAAGGACCAATTTTGGAGGCATTTTTGGATGAAAGGCCGTAAAGCGCCGTCAGCGTCCGAAAACCGCCGTACATCTTGTTTCTTTGGCCCAAGGGCAAGGCTCAGACGCTGTTTTTGGAAATTGTCAGCAGTTGACAGATGACGGAAAACACGCTATTATTACTTAGCGGATTTTGAACGTATTCTACAACTCTGTTCATAGACGACATGATAAAACATGCGAATGGGGAAATAAACGAAAGGGGAAACTGTTTTCATGAATCCTGACCCTGATCCTGACCCGGCCGGCAATCTTATTGTGCAGCTGATACTGCTGGTGCTGCTGATCGGACTCAACGCCTTTTTTGCGGCGTCGGAAATTGCCATTATTACGCTCAACGACAATAAGGTGCGCAAGATGGCAGAGGAAGGCCACAAAAAAGCACAACAGATTGTTCGCCTGACGGCGGACTCCTCTCATTTTCTCGCAACCATACAGATCGGTGTTACATTGGCCGGCTTTCTGACCTCGGCGATGGCTTCGCAGTCACTTGCCCAGCCTCTTGCCGAATGGTTTATCGGGGTGTTCCCCTCCTTGCAGGGGTATGCCGGCTTGATTACCTCTGTCAGTGTTGTACTTATCACAATTCTGATGTCCTTCTTTTCTCTGGTGCTGGGCGAGTTGGCCCCCAAACGCATCGCCATGCAAAAAGCGGAAGCCATTTCTTTTGCGTCGATTGGCATTCTGCGGGGTGTTGCGATGGTGACCCGCCCCTTCGTCTGGCTGCTGACAGCCTCCACCAATCTGGTGGTGCGCCTGTTCGGTCTGGATCCTCACGCGGATCAGGAGAACGTCACCGAAGAAGAAATACGCATGATGGTGGATGTCGGCGGCGAAAAGGGTGTTATTGAAGATGTCCAGAAGGAAATGATCAACAACATCTTCGAATTTGACGATATTTCCGCGGAGGATATCATGACGCCACGTACGGATGTCGAGGCGGTTGAGATTGACGAGGATATTTCTGAGGCGCTGCGCATCGGTGTGGACAACGGCTATTCCCGTGTGCCGGTTTACGAAGACGACATCGACAATATTGTGGGCGTACTCTATGTCAAGGATCTGCTGCCCTATGTGGGACAGGCCGTGCCCAAGGACGTATCTCTGCGCCACATTATGCGTGAAACCTACTTTGTGCCTGGCACCAAGCGCTGCGGCGAGCTGTTCTCGGAAATGACCGAAAAACGTATCCAGATGTCCATTGTGGTGGATGAATACGGCGGTTTTGCCGGTATCGTTACCATGGAGGATCTGCTGGAATCCATTGTCGGCAATATGCAGGACGAATACGATAACGAGGAAGAGGAATTCACCCAAACCGGCGACAACACCTTTGAGGTGGACGGTTCACTCAGCATTGAGGAACTCGGTGAGCTGCTGGGCGTCGCTTTCCCTGAAGGCGAGTATGAAACCGTTGCGGGCTATATCATGGATGTGCTGGGACGCATTCCCGGCGAGGATGAGCAACCCGAGGTCGTATTTGACAACGTGACCTTCCGCGTGCTGGAGGTCGAGGAGCGCCGCATTGAACGTGTCTTTGTACAGGTCACGCCGCGAAGCGAAAACGAGGACGCACAGACGGAAACAAAGCCGGACAAGGATAAATAAGTGCTCATAAAAACAGCTGTCTTCTTTTAACGCAATAGGCTGTAAGGCTGTTTATAGAAAATACCCGTTGAAAAGGGAAATCCTTTTCAACGGGTATTTTTGGTGCAGTGGCAGCAATGGTGAATTGAAAAATGTGCAGGGGAGGCTTTATCAAAAAGATCAAAAACAGAATTATTACTTGCTATAAATAAGCTTGCCACTATCGCTCACTTCGAAAAAGCCATCGGTGTCTTTAAAGGATTTGTTTAGCTGCAAAGCACCATTCTCATCATATTTTTTGCAATATCCGTCAAACGTTACTGAATCAGTTGGCTTATACGC
>JAEZJA010000136.1 GCA_023415895.1 Bacillota bacterium | reverse complement strand
CTTCCAACACGAAATCCAACGGTACGGATACCCCCTGCTGAGGAAAGCGGTAGGTAAATCGAACGCCGTTGTCAATGAGTTCGTAGGTCATGCCGCCCTTGTAGACACTGCCTAAATAGCTGTCCACAGTGGAAATGGTGCCAGTTTCCACTTCTTCACAACGAATGATGAGCTGTGAAGATAACTGGGTTTTGATATTGGCGATCTGGTCTTCCGAACGGTCCTGAGGGTTGCTGTACCATATCGCACCGGTCTTATTGTTTTTTACGGCGATTTCCGAAGTGGGCAGGTTCGCCAGCAAGGAATAGTCGCCGGATGTGGCGATCGGGTTAAACCCGGTTTCATATTCCTCATAAGGCATTTCCCATTCTTCCTGAACATCTTCCCCGTCTCCGGACGCAATCTGTTTATCACTTTGCCATACAGAGTAAGTGCCAAACAACAAGGCAGCGATGACAGCAATTGAAACGAAGATCTTGAATCCCTTGGCTATTTTCAACTCTATCATCTCCTTGTGATTTCGATAATGATCGTGTTAATAAACGAGTAGAACTGTTGTATTAACATAAAGAACAGGAAAACAACAAAAATAATAATCAGGGCACCAAGAATGGTGAGCAGCATGGAGCCGATGACCCGTTTTCCAGAGTATTCGTGGATGGCCTGCAGACCGGAAAAAGCAATGATGAATGTCCACAGTTCCGCCACGATCAGTATGTAGTTGAGGAAGCTGCCTTCGTCTAAGGACAGAAAATTGGTGGCAGTGGTGGTTACAAAACAGATAAGGATGTACGGGATAAGGGCATAGGCGAACACCGTGCATATATCCTTCATGGTTCCTTTACCGTCCAGCAATGTGCAGAAACACCAGTTGGCCAAGGTGACAACGAAGAAAATACCGATGGTGGAGAGAAACAAGATCAGTATGTTGTTTTGTCCGTCGGTATAGTTGTTAAAATCAAAATCAGTGGTCAGCCGCTGATAGATATTGACCAGAAAGAAACAGGTCAGAATGATCGCCACATTCAGCTTCGAGGCTTTCTTGTTGATCTTCATTTCATGAAAACCATCAGCGGGATGCAGGATGATATACCACGGATACGCGTATTTGCTCATGGTGTTAAATCCGCTACGCTTCATCGCTTTTTCCCCCTTACAAGTTTCTTGAATACAAATTTTGCAAATTGGATCACTTTATCCAAAAACACCAAAGAGAGAATAAGGAGAAGGAGCACAACGGCAACCAACGCGAAGTATTCTTTAATGGATTCGTTTCGGTCAGCCTGTTTCGCTTTCGAATACTCTTCCTGGTTGTCGCCAAACTTAAAGTTGTTCATAGCGGTTTTGTATTTGCGGAGCATCATATCCGATTTGCCCTTAGCGGTGTACAGCAAGTTGAAGTTGGTGTTGATCTTCAGCACTTCATTCAGCGGTTCAATGGCCGCCTCATATTGTCCGTCCAGAAAATACTCCAATGCAGCATACACCTTTTGGGCATATTCTGTTTTGCTGAGCACCGTCAAGGTGTTCTTTTCGGCGTCCAGAACCAACAACTGGCCTTTGCTGTTGTAGGATACGGCGTTGGGGATCTGATACAACCCTTCCCGGTTTCCGATGCCACCAAAGGCGCCGATGAGGTTACACTCGTTGTCATAGCAGTACAGCTTGCCGTTATGACGGTCGAGGATGGTGAAGAAGCCGTTATCGTCCACCGCAATGTCGAAAATTTCGGTCATTTCCACCGTATCGGATATGTCACCGAAATCCGTGCTGGTGAACACGTTCTTACCCAAAGCGTTCAGCTTGGAAACTTCGCTGATCAAATAGCTGTTGCGGGTGGAAACGGAATAAACAAAATGATCTTTTGCCCAGAACAGGTTGTTCACCGCCACCGGCTGGAAACTGTAGTCGGATTTACCGATGAGTTTTTTCCACAACTTTTCCGCTTTCATAATCGCGGTCTCTTTTACGGGATTGATACCGAAAAAGCCGATGAATTCGTTGTTGGGATCGGTCATGATGGCGCCGGTGTTGACGTTTTTGGAGATCACATACATGTTATTGTTGTTGTCAACGATGATCTTGGAGGGCTTATACTCCACTTCCGCATCCAATACAGGAGAAACGGGTTTTTCAAAGATGTTGCTGACGTTGCCGTCCCGGTCACAAACGATGATGCGGTTGTTGTTGGTGTCGGCGATGTAGATTTTCTGGCGGATATCATGAAAGAAGATTCCTTCCGCACCCGCGGAAATTGTGACGGCTTCCCCTTTATAGCGAAGTTCTGCCAGCTCGCCCTGATAGCTGAAGTCCGCATTCAGGAAAATGATGCGTGAATTGGCCGAATCCAAAATATAAACCCGGTCGTTGGCATCCACAAACATATCCTGGGCTTCAACAAAGGTGCCGCCGGGTAATTTTGCGCCGTATATGACTTGATCTACCGTATAGATGTCTGGAGAACTTGTTTCTTTTTTATCGGTTGTATAGTTATACGTTTCATAAGCCGATGCTGCGGATGCCGGGAAAACAAGAGCGTTACCCATCAGGCACAGTGCAAACACCAATGCAATAAAACGACTCAGTTTTTTATTTATCATACAACTCTCCATTATTAACTACCCTTTAATCCCGGAATGGGCCATGGTTTGTAGCTGGCGGCTTTGGGTGAAAATGAATGCTGCAACCGGTGGGATGAGCATTAATAACGATGCTGCAGCAGACACGCCTTGTCTGGAAAGACTGCTGACGCCGATCTGAGAAAGAACCGTGGGCAGTAATTTGAGGGTTTCTTTAAACACCAACCCATCCGAAGATGCTGACCACATACTCTGGAACATCAGCACCGCCACGGTCATCCAGGCGGATTTAATGTTGGGCATGATGATACGGGCGAAAATGGTGAATTCCTTTGCCCCGTCGATACGGGCCGCTTCCAGAAGTGCATCGGGGATCTGCCCCATGAACTGTTTCATCAGGAAGAGATACAGCGGAACTGCGATGGCCGGCAGGATGAACACGCCCAAAGTATCCACCAGACCGAGAGCCGATTTGATGATGTAGGTGGGCAGGTCGGTAACACCACCGGCAAACAACAAGGTAACCATGATCAACGACCAGAAGAATTTCTTTGCCGGAAACTCGTGCTTCGCAAAGGCATAGGCGGCCATAGCGGCAAACACAACGCCTATGAATGTGGAGGACAAGCTGACGATGATGCTGTTGAAGATGTAGCGGATAAAGGGCACCCACAAGTTCGAGAGCAACAACGACAGATTTTTAAAGTTGTAGGTCGTGGGGTTCACCACATACAGGCGGGGCGGAAAAAGGAAAATTTCCTCCGGCGGCTTGAAGGCCGTGATCACCGTGTACAGCATGGGAATGAACATAAACGCGCCCACGAGGGTCAGGATGATGAAGACAACAAAGTTTCCGCCTGTAGAACGGTTTACTCGTTTATTTAATTTCGACATGTGAAACCACTCCTTAATCAGATTTCAAAACCTTGTTGATTATCCTGTTGATGCACAACATGGCCAGCAACAGCAGTGTCGACATCGCACAGGCATATCCCATCTCAAAACGGGTGGCGCTGTGATCCTGGATATGGGCGATGATGGTGTGAGTAGCGTAGTCGGTAGAGGGGTTGCCGGTCAAGGCGATCTGTACGGCACCGACACCGAAGGAGGCGGAGATCTGCATGACCGCCGCAAACAGCAGCTGAGGTTTCATGGAAGGCAGGGTGATGTAGAATACCTCTTGGATACGGTTCTGGATACCGTCGATGGCACCGGCTTCATACAGCGTGGTGTCCACGTTTTTCAAACCGGCGATGTGGGCCAGAAAGCTGGTTCCCAAAGAAAGCCAGATCTGAACAATGATCGTTGCCCCCAACATATAGTTGGTATCTGTTAACCACTGGATGGGCTCGTCCAGAATGTTCAGGCTCATCAGCAGACCGTTCACTAAACCGTAACGGTCACCGCTGAGAATCCAGTTCCAGATGGTGTAGGTGCTGCCGCTGATGGAGGGGATGTACAGAATGACCGTCATGAAGGTGCAGAGCCGGCGAGGCAGTTCGTTGACCAACCACGCAAAGAAGAAGCACAGCATATAGGATAACGGCCCGGTGATCAATGCCAGCAACAGGGTGTTCTTCACGGAGGTCAAAAACACCGAGTCGGACATGAACAGGCGTTTGTAGTTGTCCAGTCCCACCCAGTTGGGGAACTGTAGCAGGTTGAAATCCGTGAAGCTCAGGAAAATTGCAGAAAACACAGGAAGAACGACAAAAATGATAAATGCAATCATAAAGGGCGCTATCAGCATGTAGGATGTACGAGCTTTATATACCTCTAACCAAGAATTTCGAATATTCAAGAAAAAGACTCCTTTACATCTTAACCATTGTTTTTATCAAATTCTGCCTGTTTTCTAACCAGCTCTTCATTGATAGATACGACCCATTTGTTTAACATCTCCCGGGGGTTCTCGCCTTGGTTGACAACCGCACGATAGGCGTTGTTATAGCTGCGATCCACATAATAGGAACCCGGCAGAATGGGTAACGTATGTAGGTTTTGCTGCTGTTTGGAGAGTAAGTTGTATTCCTCTTCCGTCCATGGCAGATCTTTCATGGTCAGTATGTTGGCGGTGGAATACCGGGATGCGACGCCCAATTGGGATTCGATCTGCAGGCCATAGGAGGCTTGGGTTTCGGAATCCGACCACCACTGTAAAAACTCCCAGGCTTCCTCCAGCTTGTTGGTGTTCTCAAAGATGACCGATACCGTATCGGGATTGACCACGCCGGAATTATCGATGGTGCCATCCTCACGGACGGTGCCCAGCAACGGATACATGCCCCACAAGCCGTTGATCTCTGGTGCCGAATAGCTGATGGTGTTGTATGTGGTATAGGGCATAATACCGATCGGGATCTCACCGTTGCGAAAACGGGTGACAAAATCAAAGGTTTTGGGGAAACCGTAATCGGTGAAGAAAGAAGTCAGCAGCTTAAAGGCTTCCACACTGCTGTTCTCGTTGAAGGTGACCTGTGTCAGCTCGTCATTGTAATAAGTACCGCCATACTGGAACACCAGATCAGAGAATTTCACCGACATACCCACCTGCATATTTTTACGTTGCAGGATGGGGGCCAGATCCAGCAGGTCATCCCATGTTTTCGGCAGGGGCAGTTCCATTTCCGCAAAGATATCTTTCCGGATGAACAGCATTTCAAAAGATTCTGTGGAGGGGATACCGTACACCCCATCGTTGATGGTGTAGGGGGTAAAACTGCCCTTGCGGTATTGTTCTTTAACAGCATCGAAGCCTTCTAAAGAAGACAGCTCCTGCAAGGCCCCACGCAAGGCGAAGTTTACGGGTGTGGCAGAAGGAATCAGCAAGGCGACGTCAGGGTTATTGCCCGCCAGAGCGGCTTTTTGCAAGGAACCCGACACCAGCTTGACATCCACTTCAATCCCGGAGGTGGTGACGAACTTGTCACGAACCAGTTTTTTGAGCAGTTCCAGCTGTTCCTGACCGCCGGATACCCATACGCTGAGTTTGCTCTTATCGTTTTCGGTGGTGTAGTCGGTGGTGTAGGAATAAAAGAATAGTTTCAGGTTGCCTATCAAACTCTCCCAGAATCCGGGACGGGCTTCGGGCAGTTCCATATCCGGAGAAGCTACCACGAGATAATCCAGATCTAACCCCTGTTCCGATAAGGTATCCACCTTAGAGCTGAGGGTTTTGATGTTGGTGTTAAAGGAGTTCAGTCGATTGGATTCGGTGAGGCTGTCGATGTTTTTCGCATAGCTCTCCAGTTGGTAAGCCACGTCTTCCAACACCGCTACTTCGGCGCCTTTGATGTCGGATTTACCTGCCAGACGTTGTGCTTCCTCAAAGAGCATTTTGGAGCAGACCATGAATCGTTCCGCCAGATCCGGAATGTAATCCGTGAGGTAATAGTCGCGGTTGGTATCGGGGTCGCTACCGGTGATCTTGATGATGTCCAGATACAGTTGGTTCATCAAAGACAGCGATTCTTTCATGACGTCAACGGTGCTGGTGAACTCACCGAGAGAATATTCCATGGTGATGGTGTGCTTCCGTCCGGCTTCCAGATAGATCTTATAGGGCTCATTGTTCTGCCCCAAAGACAACATGTTCCAGTCGGTGGAATAATCAAACTTCACGGCTTTCATTTCGTTGAACAACATTTCGCCGTCTATCTTGATATCCCGTGATGCGTACAAACCATCCAAGTAATTCTGTCTATATTTAATTCCAAATTGGTAATAACCGCTTTTTGGAACCTCAAATTCCCAAGTAACAAAGTCGCCAGCCTGGGTCCAGTTGCTTCCGTTGAGAACGTTGATCTTTGAATGGGTGTATTCAAAGGGTTCCAACGCAATGCTTGTCCGTTCGGCGGCAGGATAGATGGAAGAAGACGATTTTTCAAAAACCTGTTCGGCCTGAATCTTATGAATAAAGCCGGTAACAGCATACGATGAACTTTGGGCGTTTACATACTCCGCATAGGAACGCTCGGTTTCGGTTTCTGAGCATAGCGTAAGCTCGTTTAACACAAAGGGGATGTTATTGGTTTCAATGGTGATGACATGATCGCCTTTGGTGAAGTAGTAAGTATAGTTGCCATGGATACCACTGCTGTCCATCAGATACTGGGTCAGCCAAGCGGATTTTTGATTGGTGTCCGGCGTGAGGTCGTGGCCATCATCGTCCTGTACGATAGTGCCATCGGTGAACAACCGTCTTAAGGAGGAATAGCCGGATTCGGTAAAGGGCAATTTGCCATCGATGTTGAGGGCGATCGAAATGCCGATGGAGCTGGACTCCAGAGGGTGGTATTTGAATTTGAGCTGATACAATCCCTCTTCCCCGACGGAAACAGGGATATTCACGCTCTTGACGGTATCCCCTAGCAACAGACTTGTTGACTTATCCGTTGCGGGGAGGTCTTTGCCGTCATAGAACAGTTTGCCGGATCCGTCCACGATTTGGGCCGTGGACAGATCGGCATCAATAACGGATTGGCTATGAGGAACATTTTTGTATTGTTCGATGTATTCACTATATAGTGTCCGGTCGTATTGATCGGAGAAATATGTGAGATCTTCCGCGGTCTGTGTCGTATTCGCGCTGACACCAATACCGCAGCTTGTTATTGCCAACATAGCCGCCGCAAAACAAGATACATATCGTATTGTTTTATTGCAAAAAATCATCACATATTTCTCCTTACAACATTAGCTGAATAATTTCGCGAATCGACCTATGTTTTGAACATCATGCTTTCCGGCAACGATCAGACCGGTCATGGGGTATTGCTTGAATTCAATGCCGAAGATGCTGCCGATACTGGCGGCAAAGGAATCGCTGAGTTCAAAATAGAGATTGCCTTTTTCGATATAGGCGTTTTTCGCTAACACGAAAGAGCCTTCGATCTCACCCTTATACTCAACAACAGCGCTGCCTGCTTGAATGGTCATGGTTGCTTTGTCGGTGGTGATGGTGGCTGTCTTGTCGTTCAGTTTGTATTTCGCATCCAGAAGTGTTGCGAAATCAGCAGCCGTCAACAATACGCCGGAGAAATCAGAGGTCAATTTCGGGGTCGCTTTCAGCTGAGATTTCTTACCGTTCAACAATGCATAGGATTTGTCACCCACCAGAATGTTCAGATCTTTAATGACTTCCTGGATTGGGGTGGGTTTGTTGTTCAGCCCGATCTTTTTGGATACGGAACGCAGAGAAATGACTTCCGACGGATACACTTCAACGCAACCGCGGCCATCCACTAAGGCCATCGTGCCCACCTTCTCGTTGGCGTTGCCCTGGGGATTGGTAGCGTAGATGTCGAACTCCTGCGTTCCTGTGCCGTAAAGACCAACAACGTCGAGGTTGACGGTGATCTTCATGCCATCCAACGCTTTGATGGATTTGCCTACGGTGTAGGTGGAGTCGGTCTTGTTGAAGATGTTGATTCCCCATGTGCCGTCGGCATTAACACCGGCGGAAGCATTCAGGTAGGAGGCCGAGAAGGCACCCTGCATCTCGCCGTCCACATCGTTGGAGCAGAAATAGATCTGGGCTCCAGGGGACACGGTATTCAGGATCTGGGTGTAATAATCATAGGTGGCGGTGGTGCAGAAACCGTTGTCAAACATATCCGTGTTGTAATAGAACTGGGTGAAGTTTGTGGCGGCACTGTCCAGCTCGATCAGGCTGGAAACGGTGTGCATCGGCTGCCAGGCAGTGAGACCGTTGATGCCCATGTTGACTTCATTGATCAACGAGCTGGTCATCAGCATTGCCTGATAGTAATCCGAAACGACATCCTGACCTTTGCTGTTGACAGTGAGATAATCACCCGCCAGCGTTTCGTTGTTGACCGGGCAGGTGGACGTCTGGAACATCGGCAGATTGTAGAACAGCTTCTGGTGCATCAGACTGATCTGCATGTTGCCGTTGTTGGCATCGTGGAAAGTGAAGGCATAGAGATTATCTTTGATCTCGCTGTATTTCAGAGGCAGGTAGGTGGCGTTTCTTGCGTTACACAACTCCATGCCGGTGATCATGACGTTTTTCATACCGCGGTTGTCCAACTCTTTGCGGAGACGGGGCAACACATACCGGTAGTGGTTCAAGGTCGCCACTTCACGGATCTCGATGTCCACCAGATCCGGTTCGTCATCGAGGGAGGTGTAGAGAACGTTCAACCCACATTCCACACGCAGATCGTAGATCAGGTTGGCCATGACTTTGGAGAATTCATCCGCATAAATCTCTTTCAGGTTCTCGCCGTTTTCGCCACGCCATGCTTCGGGAATGGAGTCGATGGTGACAAGGATGGGAATCTTGCGTTTGATGATCTCATCAATGAAGCTGCCCTGACCGATACCCCAGTTTTCGATAAAGTTGGATATATCGCAACCTTTGCCGGGGTAATAATAGTTGGCCATCTGCACCATGATGTTGATGGTGTTGACCTTCTGATCTTCAAAAGCCATTTTGTTAAACAGCTTTTTCTCTTCAGCGGTCATGTCCTTATAGCGGTACAGCTTCGCCGGGTCAACATACCAGCTGTAATAGTTGAACTTACCGATGGTCTCGTTGCTTACCGACAGGGTGAAGGCATCTTCAGCCGTTGACCAGTTTTCCGTTCCGGGAACGGTGATCTTATCGGTGACGATGGTTTTATAGGAAACGCTGTTTCCGCTGCCTTTACTTACTTCCTCGGTGGTGTTGTTGGAAGTGTCGTCACTGACATCGCTGGTGGTTTCATCACCCAAATCATCGGGTGATGTGCTTTCCGTATCGCTGACGCCGGTACTGGACGTGGTACCGGTTGTGTCAGCGCTGCTGCTGGGAAGAGTCTTGTTGGCGCAACTGGAAAATAAAGCAAGGGCCAAAACTATAGAGAGAATTATGGATAAACTTTTTCTCATTTTTATTCCCCCTTATCTTCTGCTGTCGTTTTACCTTTTTTCTTTAAGAGAACCACCGCCGTGATAACTGCGCCTGCCACCACCACAACGGCAGCAGCGATAGCGATATAGATCCAGTAGTTGTTGTTATTGGTTTTCGCCTTGGGTTTTCTAACCTTGATGGTTGTGATTTCTTCTTCAGATTCTTCAGATTCTTCAGTTTCTTCAGACTCGGTGTCGTCGGTGTCTTCCTCTGTTTGTTCTTCGTCTTCAGAAACGGTAGGATCCGTTGCGGATTCATCCTCTTCTTCAACGCGGATAATGATGGTTTGCATCTCATTGCCGGATTCATCAAATTCCCATGCGTTGTGCTTGTTGAAATC
>JAEZJA010000076.1 GCA_023415895.1 Bacillota bacterium | reverse complement strand
GGCCTAGGGCAAACAGTGCCAGAATCGACACATAAAACCAAAACTGCAAACCCGGCCAAACTCCCACCCGCATCAGCAGAGCTCCACCTGTCCAGAGAATGAAGCCGACCAGCATGAAAAGAAAGGCTCGAATTTCCGGAGTCTTTTTCGCCGCCAGGAACGCCGCCAGCAAGATGACATAGGCGATCAGGGCAACGATGTTAACGTACAAATAGGAGATACTCATAACGCAGTCCCTCCCACTTGCGCGCTGCCGTTGTGTCGGCGCAGCAGGTCGGCCAGATCCAACTGGGAGCAGTTAATCCGCGGCAGGGTTCGATCCACCGCTCCTTCAAAAGAGGCGATGGTTCCGTATCGGAGAATGGTGATACAAAGCGGCTCCATGCCCAACAATTTTTTCAAATCGTCATAATCGCTGTCAAAATATTGGAAGTAGACGCTCAAATGCTCCGTCAACACCCGCCGGGTAATGGCATCGTTTGCCTGCGCCTCGGGGGTCATTTCCAAATAGAGGTGCAAAAACGGCACATTTCGCTCATCATACTCCTTGCGGGCCAGCCAGTCGCCGATGCCCAGCTTGGACAAGCGAATCACTTGGGTGATGGAGCTCTCGGTGATACGCGTAAAACCGGCAATATCGATAACCGAGGGGACGCGATCGACATAAGTAAACCGGGGCAAACGACCCTGTCCTGCCGAAATGCAGCGAAAAACATCCCCGATGCGGTAGCGCATAAAGGCACCGCCGTGGAAAACGCTGATGACCAGCTCGTATCGCTCCCCTATCTCCACCTCGTCCATCAGACAGGTGCGGGGGGTGTATTCGGGCTGGTTGAGGTTTTTGCGCATCTCGGCCTCGGAGATAAATTCATAAAAACAAGCGTCGGGGAAGAACACCATACCATCCTGCGTGCGTGTCTCAGCCGCGATGCAGCTTGACTCGGTGCCTGCGGCAATCTCGATAGGCGGTACACCCCAAGCGTCAGACAGCGCCTTTTTAAAGCACCAGGCATCCGTGCCTGTGGCCACCATGCCCTTGAGCCGAAACAGATCCCGCGGCAGCAGTTTCCGACCGTCCCGTCGGCATATGTATTTTGCCTTGAGATACCGCAGCGCAATACGAACATCCACCCGGCCCTTTTTCTTGGAGCCCGTTGTCCGGTGAAAGTTTTCCGTGATGTAATTGGCCACGCTGCCGATGGCGAAAAAGTAATCAATGCCGCCCCGCATAGCCATGGAAAAACCCGCTTTGATGCGCTGGCTGAAGCTAAGGGTCGAATGGCTGTTGGTATCCGGCAGCCAATGAAATTTGATTTCCTCATCCAGAAGAGACGGCAAAAGGCCGGTCATATAAGGCAGCGGCGCACCACCGTAGAGAATGCGGTCACCTGGCCGGACATCGAAACTACCGTGTGCCGAAGAGGAGGCCAGCATCATAATGGCAAGTGTGTTGTGACGGTAGGTGTCCAGCATCTCCCGCGTGTAGGGGGCTAGTTTCATCGGCCGCAGACCGCCCTCCCACGTGGTCTGTATCCAAACCACAGGCTCGGCGGGCAGCTGATCGGCCTTTCGGGACAACAACACCTCTGCATAGTCGGCGTAAGAGGTCAAAGGCAGCATGTCCTGAAGCTCACGGATATTGGCGGGCTGCCGTCCGTTCAGCATCTGACGGCCGATACCGCTATTCCTCCAAAGGCGAAGCTGTTCGGTCATCAGATGGTTCTGGATGTACATATAGTCCTCGATGCTGATATCAAGAAAACCGCAGTACTCCTGCCACATTTGCTGGCGCGTATTCACTTTTTGTTTCTCTGAAAATTTCAAGGAAAACGCCTCCAGTCATGGTTCGTAGTCAACGGTGGAATACCGCGCGAATGCTCTTTGGGCTGGGCAGCAGAAAGGGGGTGGTTTGCCGATACTCCGGCCATCCGCTCAGCACAGCCGGAAAAACCACGCGATCCTCGAAAAAACCCAGCAGGATATTCAGAAGAAAATACATCAGGGCGCTGGCAATGGGGAGCCCTGCCGCGAGAGACAGACAAAACAATAAAAGCCCGGAAAACAGCACCCCCGGGTGGCGGCAAAGGGCATAGACCCCGCTCCGGCAGACGGGGCGGGCATCCTCCTGCGTTATGTAAGCCTGTCCAGTGGGAAGATCAAAGATCAGCGCACGCAGCAGCAGCCAGAAACTCATAAGACCAACGATTCCAAAGACAATGCGCCAGATGAGGTCAACCGGTGCAGGGTTCTGCAGGCACTCGATCAAAACCACCGCCGTCAAAATCATCGCGCCGAGTGGAAAAGACAGGCGTAACCAGCTTCTTTTCCACCGCCAATCATTGAGGTCGTTGAGGAAAAACAGCACAAAGGCCAAAACTCCCAAAACCCGTATGTTGTCCGCCCTCCCAGCTTTCGGAACGTTGGTACAGACTTTCTCCGTTTACTTTATAAAATTCTATATTTTATAAAAACCGATATATAGTCATTATAATCCGTTGTCAATAATTTTTCAACATAAAATACAGAATTGTAATAAATCTCACAAATATTCCGTAGAATTTGATTTAGCCGTATACCATTTCATATATTGCAAGCAAATTTTTTCACAAAAGCATTGTCAGAATTCCTATTATTGAGTCCCCGTCGTTTGGCCGGCAAGTCGTTTTTCATGTTTTGCCATGATGGCTTCGGACAGCTGCGAAAAGATAATGGCGGCAAACATTATAACGCAACCACGTATTTCCCTGCCAGACAGCCGTTCGTGGAGAATGAGCGCGGCTGAAATCACAGCAAACACCGATTCCATGCACATAAGAAGAGAAGCCGCCGTCGCTTCGGTGTATTTCTGCCCTGCAATCTGAAAGGTATAGGCAATCCCGCAGCTCATAAAGCCAGAATAAAGCAGTGGTACAAGAGCACTTTTGATCGCGCCGATTTCGGGGGTTTCAAACACAAACATCAGTACTAAGGAAATGACGCCGGACACCGCAAACTGAACGCAGGAAAGCTTGATCCCATCCACTTCGGGGGCAAATCTTTCAATCAGCAGGATTTGTACGGCAAAAAAAATTGAGCAGAGTAAAGACAAGACATCTCCTTTGTTGATGGCACCCATGTCGGTAGGGTTGATACATAAGAAATAAAGACCGACAAAGCCGACCCCGATACACAGCCAGGTCAGGATCGGTACCTTCTTTCTAAAAAAGAGACCAAGTACCGGAACGAAAAACATATACAAAGCCGTAATAAAGGCGATTTTGCCGGAGGTGGAATAGTCAAATGCAAACTGCTGGAAGTTGCTTGCCGCGCAGAAAACAACGCCCAACACCAGACCGTAGAGCAGCGTTTTCTTGTTCCTCGCTCTTTTCTCTTGAGCGGTTATCCTGCTTTTGTTCTTTGCATTGACTCTGTCTCTGATGAATATGACAGGCAATAGGGCACAAACACCCAGAAGTGTTCGTATGCTGCTAAAGGTGAAGGCATCTATTTTCTCCATACCAACGCTCTGCGCTACGAAAGAAACTCCCCATATAAAAGCCGTCACAAGGAGCATCAGCACTCCCTTGGGCTGTGTTGCCCTGCCTATCTTGTTGGTCTCCGCCATAATACACCCTCTCACAATAAAAAACGTATACAAGTTCAGCCTTGCATACGGTAATTTCTCATAGCATTTTCCATTGTAGCAGATGCACTCTGAAAATACAAGAAAAGTCGTGGATAACCCTTCCAGTGTTGCCCCATACCCATGAAATGTCCATTATACGATTGAATTTGCATATTACGTTGACGTTCTTTGGGCAACTGTGGTAATTTGGATGTGTATCGGTAAACGTTGCTTCTTTCTGCGCACCGGACAAGACCATGAAGCAGCCGCACGAGGACAATACCGGATACGAAAAATATGTTGGACTTTATGCAACCTTTTGAGTGTCTGCGTAGTGTTATAGTTGGAGGAGGGATGACATGAGCACAGAATCGCTGCGGTATGCGCGCACCCTAGACGATTCGGTGGACGGAATTTTGGATCGATATGCCACGATGGTCTATCGACTGGCTTTTGCACGCACAAAAAGCCATTACGATGCCGACGACGTTCTTCAGGAAGTGTTCTTGCGGTATATCCGAAGCGCCCCGCTGTTTGTAGAAGAAGAACATCGCAAAGCCTGGCTTATCCGTACCACGATCAATTGCAGTAAAACAATGCTGACATCGGCATGGATGCGTAAGGTTGTGCCGTTGGAGGACACACTGGTCACCCAAATGAAGGAACACAGTGAGGTGTATTATGCGGTACTGGCGCTCCCGCAAAAATACCGCACGGTCATCCACCTGTTTTACTATGAAGACTATTCGGTTGCGGAAATTGCACAGCTGCTGGATTGCCGCGAGGCAACCGTCAAGTCCCAGTTGTTCCGTGCCCGCAATATGCTGCGTAATCAATTGAAAGGAGACAATTATGATGTTCAGGGACAGCTACCGTTCGGATAATGAAAAAATCACACCCGATCCGGCTTTGCTGCATTGTATCTCAGTAAGAATGAAACAGGAAAAAGAGAAACGAGACAATCCTGAAGAAGAGATAACCCACCCTCATACGATACAGCGCCGCGCCGTACGCTCGGTTGTTGCTGTTGCCGCCTGTGCGGCTGTTGCGCTAACCGGCATTGTGGTCGGCAGAAACGTCTGGTGGAATCCCCATGGCGGTATTCCCAAGGAACCCACTACATCGGATGCCGACACTCGTCTGCCTGATGACACCTCCCCTGCCGATGCTGCCGACTCGGGCATTACGTACGAGCAGTTGTATACTCTGATACAATCCATGTGGTCGTCAACCAATCAATCTTATCCTGAGTACGCCGCTGACGCCGGCGTGATAAAAGAGAATGGCGCTGTTGCAGGCGGTGCCGCAGCGAAACCCACTACCGCTAATGCTGCTTCGAAAAACGATTACTCGAATACCAACGTACAGGTTGATGGTGTGGATGAAGCCGATATTGTCAAAACCGACGGCAAGTACATCTATACGC
>JAEZJA010000062.1 GCA_023415895.1 Bacillota bacterium | reverse complement strand
TGTAAAATAGACATTGGCGTTTCTAACGCCTTGCAGTGTTTTCACATTGCCATTCATGCGATACCAGATAGGGGAGAGTATGCATGTTTCCGCTTTGGCGTATCGCTTTTTGCGAATGGCTTCCTCCAAATACAGCGCCGGCATCATGAGTAGATAAAAGAGCGTTCCACAAAGAATAGCCCACAAGAGAGGCTGCTTTTCAAATACCCTAAAAATAAAATAGCTAAAAAACCCAAACAGAAAGCCGCACAGTGCACATACAATAGCTTTGTTTTTCATGTTGCACTCCCTTCGGTGTACTCAAGGCCAAATTGTTTTTTACATATATATTAGTAATGGCAGACTACATATTCGGGCACTTTTGAAACCAGCAAATTATGTAAATCTTCGGGTGCTGCATTTTGAATCATGGTTTTGTCAACAATGTAAACGCTTAACTTATTCATATAAATAAAGAGATAGGATTTCGTTTCTTTAATTTTGCTGATCATATTGTATGTAATAAAAAAATCTCCTTGTATTCCTGTAGTATTGTTTGAAGTAACCTTTAAGCCATTTTCATCAAAGCAATATACATTCATGGTTCCACGCATTTTTCCGTATCTTGCGTATTGAATACGGGGTAAGGCAAAATACATATATGCATAGATGCTAGCGCATGCAATCAAAACAATAAGTATGGTTAATAACCGTGCGTTCACTTCCCATGTAATCAGTAAAGTCATAATGATGATGAATAAAGCCACATGCATACAACCAAGAAAAAGCAATACTTTTTTCGGATTATGCTTTCCAAATATGGACAGCCTGTAAAGAGCCGTAATCGACTTTAGGTCTATACAGCACTGCGCGATAATATTCATGGAAATACCTCCTTATAGCTTATATAACATAAATTGTATCTTATAAACGAAGAAATGTAAAGTTTTCTATATAAAAGCCGACATCTCTGCATGCAAAGATGTCGGCTTAGTAAATCATTTGGCACTGAGTGTATTGTTTCTGCTTCGGACAATATGGATGACAAGTCCCACGATCAAGTCAATCACGGTGGGTAACAGCCAGCCGAGGCCGAGTGAAAACAATAAACAAAACATACAGAGAAATGACTAATTTGTAACTAGGATTTACTAGTAAATTGTGGTAATGTAACAGTATGATTTGTTTATTCTAAGACAACAATTTGAAATCACCGTTTGAAGGAGGTCATGATAGTGGCTTTACGAAAAATTATCCGCCTAGGTTTGAGTCTTCTGCTGGTCTGTATAATGATTCTAAATTTTGCGGGGTGTGCTATGAAGGTTAAGGCAGAGAATTTAATGAATGGGGTTTCATCGAGCAAAGTCAACGCCAAAGAAGTAGACAACGCTTTTATTTCATCCAGTGCGGATTTTGCAATCAAACTGTTCCAAAAATCCATTAAAGAAAATGAGAATTCACTGATATCGCCGCTGTCCGTGATGCTCGCACTGGCCATGACGGCAAACGGCGCGGATACGCAGACAAAATCGGAGATGGAAGCATTGCTGGGTGGCGAAATTCCACTGGATACGCTGAATGAATATCTGTATGCCTACGTGAAGAATCTGCCGTCAAACAATAAATACAAATTAAAACTTGCTAACTCCATCTGGTTTCGGGATGATGAAAGCCGACTGAAGGTCGACAAGAATTTTCTTCAGACGAATGCCGATTATTACGGTGCGGCGGCATACAAGTCCGATTTCGATGAACAGACGGTCAAAGACATCAACAACTGGGTGAAGCAGAATACGGACGGCATGATCGATGAAATACTCAAGGAGATTCATGAGACGGACATCATGGTTCTTATCAATGCCCTTGTGTTTGATGCACAGTGGCAAACTAAGTATTATAAAAATGATATACACGATGGCACATTCACGGCAGCCAATGGGAGTAAACGAACCGTTGACATGATGCATTCAACAGAATCCCGCTATATCGAAGAAGGAAACGCTACAGGCTTTATCAAGAATTACTACGGTGGGAAATACAGCCTTGCGGCGCTTCTCCCCAATGAGGATGTTGGGTTGGACAACTATATTGCCTCACTGACCGGAGAATCTTTCCTGACCCTTATGATAAATGCAAAAACCGAATCGGTATCCGCGGGCCTGCCGAAATTTTCGTATGACTATGAAATACAGATGAGGGATATACTGTCCACGCTCGGTATGGCGACTGCCTTCAGCCAAAACCTTGCCGATTTTTCCAAACTCGGTCATTCAACCGACGGCAATATTTTTATAGGCGATGTCCTCCACAAGACGTTTATCTCCGTTGACGAGCTTGGCACAAAAGCAGGAGCAGTCACGATGGTTGAAGTGAAAAACACAAGTGCAATGAGTGAGAAGTCTGTCATACTGAACCGTCCGTTTGTGTATGCCATCCTTGACAACGCGACCAACCTGCCGCTGTTTATCGGAACCGTCACGGACATTCAAAAATAGGGCAGGCTTTGCTTTTTTCGGTTGTGAGCAAAAGAACGCCTTCGAGTAGCCGCCATCTTTAAAGGAATAAAGATGGCGGCTTTACTCTTTTGTGGGTTGATTTCAAGAAAAATTCTTGCCGCAGGATTGCCAGAGTGGCTGCCGAAAAAATATATATTTTATCACTTTTATATTTTCCGTTTTTCTATTATAATTGTAGCATAACCTATTGCACCAACAAAAAGGTGCGGGATGTGAGAGGAAGGATTGTCATGGCGAAAAACTTTACAGTTTCGCTTGAAGATATCATTAAGGAAACGGCTCTAGAAGCGGTTGTCATGCCGACGGCGCCGGGGGAGATCCTAATTTCCTGCAGTGATGTCAATCGCCCCGGCTTACAGCTGGACGGGTATTTTGATTATTTCGACAGCGGTCGCATACAGGTACTGGGCAAAAGCGAGATCGGGTATCTCGAAGATCTCACGTCCGAGACCCGCACCAAACGGCTGGACGATTTCATATCCCGTCATCCGGTCGCAATTGTGCTCTGCCGCAATCTGGACATGCCTGACGAACTCAAGCAGCTCTGTGAAAGCTACAGTGTGCCGCTGCTGCGGTCTGTCGACGCGACCTCCAGTTTCATGGCGGCGCTGATCGCCTATCTGAATGTGCAGCTCGCGCCGCGTATTCAGCGCCATGGTGTGTTTGTGGAGGTTTACGGCGAAGGTATTCTGCTCGT
>JAEZJA010000250.1 GCA_023415895.1 Bacillota bacterium | reverse complement strand
ACCACATGACGTTGTACGATTATGGCTTCTCACAGCTGGAGTCGGTGACACTTGCCGCTCCTGAGCTGCCTAACGTAACCGTGTCGGGCGGCACCTACGACCATATTTCGCTGCGTATGGACGATCCGCCCGTTTGCACCTTGCTCAAGGGCGAAGCGTCGAAGGTTACCTTGCGCTATCAACTGCCTGCCTTTGTACTGGCACCCGTATGTGCCGGTCAACACATCGGCAGCGTTCAGTATGTGCTGGGTGACCGCGTGCTGTGTACGATGAATCTGACGGCACTTGACGATGTGGATGCGCGACCCGTTGCCGGATATACGGGTCGGCTGTGGAGATATTGGAGGAAGCTGCTGCACGCTTTCTTTGGATGAGAAGGTACATAAGGGAATTGGAAAATAGAAAGGAAACGAAACTACACATGAGCGAGATGCGTTTGCAAAAGCTGTTGTCGGTCTGCGGAGTATCCTCCCGTCGCAAAGCGGAGGAACTGATTGAACAGGGGAAAGTCAAGGTCAACGGTCACCCTGCGGGGTTGGGAGATAAAGCCGATCTGCATAAGGACATTGTTACGGTTTCCGGCAAGAGAATCTCCCTGCCGGAAACCGTCCATTATATTCTGCTGAACAAGCCTCGCGGCTATATCACGACCATGAGTGATGAAATGGGCCGCAAGTGCGTGGCCGAGCTTGTGAAAGGCTTGTCCGCGCGCGTATTTCCCGTCGGCCGTCTGGATCGTGAGTCGGAAGGCATGCTGCTGCTGACAAACGACGGCGAATTTGCCAACGCGATCATTCATCCTGCTCGTCATATTCCCAAAGTCTATCGTGTAACCCTGCGTTCGGCCATGACCGATGAGCAAATGGAAAAATTCCGCACGGGTATGTTGCTGGAGGGGGAGACGCGCCCCACGGCTCCTGCCGAGATTACGGTTGTCACGCAGTCGGAACGAGTGGATGAGGCCGGCCAGATGCAGGGGGAACGCGTCGTTGTGGAAATTGTTCTTTATGAAGGACGCAATCGGCAGATCCGACGCATGTTTGAACAACTGGGAATTGAGGTGGCACGTTTGCGCCGTACCGCCATCGGCAACATCAAGCTGGGCGTATTGCCCGTGGGTAAATGGCGCGAGCTCGAACCGCGGGAGGTTGCGTCGCTGCTCAGTGCTGTGGGGAAGAAGGAGGCGGCTCATCGTGGTAGCCATTCTGCCCGGCGGTGATTATGTGCGCGAGTATCTCAAGCAGCATACCTCCGCGATACCCGACGACGCGGACTGCCTGGCCGCGCAAAGCGGGGAGGAATTGCTGGGTGCGATTGCATTTACCGTTGAGGGGGATACCGCGCGTCTGTGCGCCATCGATTCTCCAAATTCCTGCATTGCCGACGGACTGATTCGTGCGGCGCTGAACAAGGCGCGCAGCCGGGGGGCTATGACCGCCCGCTGTGCCCTAGCATCATGGTTTGCTCAACTAAAATCCTTGGGCTTTACTCTCTTTGAGGGGAAGGAAGACCCTCTGGAGCTTTATGCAGACATCAATGAAGCACTCAAAGCCACCTGTTGCTCGGGGGAACAGAGGAACAATGAAATAAAATGATTCACCAAAGGCAAATATTCAAGGATATTTGCCTCTTTATTATAAAGAGGCTTGTTATTTCAAGTAAAATACGATATAATTGTTTTAATTTGCGTATTTCATACTACTCGCATGTGAACCATTCCCGCTGACCCTGTTGTACCATTTTTTTGCATGCAATTCTTACGGGAGGAAGACTAAATGAACAGACAAGAGCAATTGCAGGAGCTGGCCAGTGCCGTATCGGCTTTGGAAGGCTCCAAGGCTCGCGCAAGGCTTCAGGCGTTTTTTGACGAAGGGAGCTTTATCGAAATTGATCGGCTGGCGCGCGATGCGGACATGCCTGTGGGAGTCGTCGCCGGTTACGGCCTTGTTGACGGCTGTCAGGTTTATGCCTATGCGCAGGATCGCGAGGTATGCTGTGGAGCGATCGGCAAGGCGCAGGCTGCCAAGATTCTGCGCGTCTATCAGCTCGCAGCACAGAACGGCGCCCCCATCGTCGGTGTGTTTGACAGCGACGGTGCCAGACTGGGTGAGGGAATCGACGCGATGGATGCCATCGCTGATATCCTGACGGCCTCGAACACGCTTTCGGGCGTTGTACCGCAGGTTTCCGTCGTCGCCGGTGCCTGTGTGGGTTCGAGCGCACTCATCGCCGCCAATGCGGATGTGCTGGTGGCAAGCAAAGAAGCCGACTATTATCTCAATGCCAACGATGACAATGCGGTCAATCAAGCCGATATTGTTGCCGACGATGCCGATCAGGCGCTCGAAACGGTGCGCCGACTGATCACCATGTTGCCATCTAACAATTTGTCCGTCGCTATGGCCTATGAGGATTTCAATACCGCCATGAAGGACTGCGAATCGGTCGGTGAAGTGATCGATGCGGTCGCCGATGCGGATTCGGTTATCCGTCTTTATCAGGACGGATGTGAAACGGCTCTGGCGCGTATCGGCGGAACGGTCTGCGGTTTGATGACCATGGCCGGAGATAAGGTTTCCTGCCGCTCCTCGTCAAAGCTTGCCCGTTTTGTACGTTTGTGCGACGCTTACTCCATCCCGCTTGTCACCTTTGTGGATACGGTTGCTTTTGCCGGAATCAAGGGAGCGGCTAAGCTGTCCCATGCATTGGCCGAAGCGACTACGGCGAAGATTACGGTGATTGTCGGCAAAGCTTACGGCACCGTTTATATTGCAGCAGCCGGAAAATCCGCCGGTGCCGATATGGTGCTGGCGTGGCCGGCTGCGGTTATCCTTCCCTTAGCTCCTGAAGCGGCGATTCACCTCTTCTGGAAGGATCGTCTCCAATCCATGACCAATCCGACCGAGGATCGGGCTAAGCTGGCTGAAGAATATGCTCAAACCGAAGGCTCGGCGCTCAAAGCGGCTGCGCACGGGTATGTGACCGATGTCATTGATCCTGAGCAGACCAAAGAAAAACTGGTGGCTCTGCTCGATATGCTGTCTGGCAAACGCGTTTCCCGTTTGCCTAAGAAGCATTCCAATATTCTACTGTAATACGGTGTAAATGATGCCGAAAGGAATGAATGAATATGAAAAGATTCAATATTACCGTCAATGGTCACGCTTATGATGTTCAGGTCGAAGAAGTGGGCGCAAACGCCGCTCCTGTAGCTGCACCTGCAGCGGCTCCTGCACCGGCTCCAGCAGCACCCGCACCGGTTGCTGCTCCTGCTCCTGCTGCCCCGGTCACAGCGGAAGCCCCTCAGGGTTCCGAAAGCGTTAGCGCCCCTATGC
>JAEZJA010000233.1 GCA_023415895.1 Bacillota bacterium | reverse complement strand
GCATAGGTGAACGCATTGAGGGCATAGCCGGACAGCTCGTTGGTAGACATGTTGGTTACCACCCGGCCGAGAACTTGCATCAAAATGTTGTTGAGTGTACCCACGCTCATCGTTTTCGCTTTTTCTACCAGCTTGGTGATCACCCTGCGCTGGCGCGCGGTACGCTCAAAATCGTTGCCGATCTCACGAATGCGCGCATATTCAAGCGTTTGTGAGCCGTTGAGATGATACAATTTATCCGCGCTGCCCACACCGACAATACGCGCCTCGCCCGCGGTCAGTTCCAAATCCAGGCCGCCCATGATATCCACACAGGAGGAGAAAGCCTGAAAATTGACGGCAATGTATTGATCAATTTTTATACGGAAGTTTTGCTCAATGGTTTTTGATAACAGATCAAAGCCGCCAAAGGCAAAGGCGTGGCAAAACTTTGAATAGTCATCATAGCCGTCACCATCCCAATCGATGCCGGGCAGCGTGACCAGCGTATCCCGCATCAGCGAGGTCAGCTTGATGGACTTGTCCTTTTTGTTGATCGTCAAGATCATCGTGCAGTCGGTACGGCTTCCCTTGTAGCCGGGGTCGCGGCTGTCCACTCCCAGAAGAAGAATATTGGTGATATAACTATTGTTGCCTTGAACAGGAATCTGGGCAACCTCCGAGGCTCCCTGAACAATTTCAGGAATATCATACACATCGCCCGTAATGATGTCACCAGATTCCGGAACGAATGAAATATCGGTTGAAGTACCGGGATCATACTGAATCTTGCCAAAGAGTGCGGATATGTAGATGCCGCCCCCAATGTTGAGTACACCAAACACACTAAGAAAGCAGATGGCGGTCATGACCCAAGCCTTGACTTTTTTGCTGTATTGTTTGCGTCCGCGCGGTCGAGAGTGCTTTTGAGTTGCAGATGCTTTTTGAGCAGAATCCATAATAAACCTCCTAGTTAAACACATCCGGTGATTCATGCGGTAATTATGATAAAGAAAGGAAAGGCGGTTCAAAAAGAGAGCACCCGCGTGAAGCAGGTGCCATCCGCAGGAGTTCTTTCATCATAGCACACGAGGCTGAAAAAAGCAACCGGTCTGTCTGCAGTGAACCGAAAAAACCCAAGTATTTGCATTAATAGGATACTCAATACAAGAAATACAGAAGCATCAATCGTTTGTCAGGAACAAAACACCCAGCGTATTGGGGCCGCAGTGGGTGGAAATGGTGCAACCGGCCTGCGTGACCAGGATTTCCTTAAATAGATGCGTTTCTTCCAAAGCTTTGCGCACCATGTCAAGACGCTCTTGGGAAATGGTCGAATGGGTGATGAAAACGCGGTCGCTTTTTACGTTCGTGTGTCCGGTCAGCTGATCCGAAACATACTGCTGGAGCGCTTTGTCCAGCGACCCGCGGTACTTTTTGCTGACGCTCATCGTCCCGTCTTCAGGGTTGACGACAATACAGGGCTTGAGCTGGAGCATATTGGCACCCAGCATTTGCAGAGCCGAGCAGCGGCCGCCTTTGTAGAGAAATTCCAGCGTATCAATGACAAAGCTGGCGTGTACATGGGGAACGAGCGCACGAACCTCTTCCACAATCTGCGCAGCCGGCAACCCGGCGGCAATGCGTTCGGCTGCTTCAATAACCAGATGGCCGGAGCCTGTGGAAAGATTGCAGCTGTCGATGACATAAACACCGTCGGTTTCTTCCGCGGCGAGCCGACAGTTGTTGTAGGTGGCCGACAAACCGTGTCCCAACGTGATATAAATAACTTCGTACCCCTGATTTGTCCATTCTTTAAAATACTCGGTATATTCTCCAACGTTGATGGCTGAGGTCGTAGGCAGAATTTTCTTTTCTGCATAAGCCTTATAGATATCCTCCGGAGTAATATCGACGCAGTCTTTATAGGATTTGCCTTCCAGAATCACATGCAGCGGATAGCAATGAACAGCATAACGCCGGCACAACTCGGGGCCAAGGTCGCAGGTGGTATCGGCGCAAAGGATAATCTTGCGGTCGGACAACATGTTTCCCTCCCTATTCCTTTGATTTCGCAGATCACCCGACAGTCGCCTGCCGGATCGAAATTTCAAGCGAGCTCCAATCAATCAAGTTTGATTGGTAACATTTGATAGGTAACAATAGTCATATAATAACACAGCAAAGTGCAGATATCAAGATGAGATGTTCGAGTTGCCATGGTTACGTAGCCATGGTTTACGAAACCATGGCTATAGAAAAGTAAACATTGTATGAATAGTGGTTGTATCAAATCGGCGGTTATGGTATTATAAGCTTTATGGTATGACGTTATTCGGCGTCGCAGAATAACCATGAGGCAGGGAACAACGTCCGGTTGCCGCAGGCAGAAATTTGGCCGCGGCACCGTTTTTAGTCTATTTTTGGTGAGGTGTCAACAATGGGATTGATGAAAATGCTGTTCGGCGATTACAGCCAAAGAGAAATTAAGCGCATCCAGCCGATTTGCGATAAGGTGCTGGCGCTCAATGACAAATACCACGCCATGTCGGAAAGTGAGCTCAAGAGTCAGACGCAGCTGCTCAAAGATCGCCTGGCGGCGGGGGAGACGCTGGACGATGTTCTTCCCGACGCTTTTGCCGTCTGCCGTGAAGCGACTGACCGGGTACTGGGAACACCACACTTTCCCGTGCAGGTTCTGGGCGGTATTATTCTGCACCAGGGCCGTATTGCCGAAATGAAAACCGGTGAAGGTAAAACGCAGACGGTTATTCTGCCCGCCTACCTCAACGCACTGACCGGAAAGGGCGTGCATGTGGTCACGGTAAACGACTACCTGGCCCGCCGCGACAGTGAGTGGATGGGCAAGGTGTATCGCTATCTCGGCCTGACGGTCGGTCTGATCGTTCATGATCTCGATCCCAAGGATCGCAAGGCGGCTTATGATGCGGATATCACCTACGGCACCAACAACGAGCTGGGGTTTGATTATCTGCGTGACAACATGGTCATATATAAGCAGAACAAGGTACAGCGCGAACACGCTTATGCCATCGTGGATGAGGTTGACTCCATCCTGATTGATGAAGCGCGTACGCCGTTGATCATTTCGGGACAGGGCGACAAGTCCACCGACTGGTATGAGCGCGCCGACAAGTTTGCCAGAACCCTGAAGCTGATCAAGGTTAAGGAACAGGATGCCAAGGAAGAACAGGACAACGTTGATGCCGACTATATCGTGGACGAAAAGGCGAAAACGGCGACGCTGACCCGTTCGGGTGTCAAAAAGGCGGAGGAGCATTTCCAGGTTGAAAACCTGATGGACGCCGACAATGTGACGCTGCTCCATCATATCAATCAGGCCATTAAGGCGCGCGGCGTCATGACACGCGATGTGGATTACGTGGTCAAGGACGGCGAAGTGCTGATTGTTGACGAATTCACGGGTCGTCTGATGTTCGGCCGTCGGTATAACGAGGGTCTGCACCAGGCCATCGAGGCCAAGGAGGGCGTCAAGGTCGAGCGTGAGAGCAAGACGCTGGCCACCATCACCTTCCAGAACTTCTTCCGTTTGTACAAGAAGCTCTCGGGTATGACGGGTACCGCCATGACCGAGGCTCACGAATTTGAGGAGATCTACAAGCTTGACGTGGTGGAGGTCCCCACCAACAAACCGATGATTCGCGTAGATTATTCCGATTCTGTTTACAAAACAGAGCGGGGCAAGTTCCGCGCCGTCATCGCGCAGATCGAGGAGTGCCACGCCAAGGGACAGCCCGTTCTGGTCGGTACGATTTCAATTGAAAAGTCGGAGGTACTGTCCAAGCTGCTCAAGCAAAAGGGCATTAAGCACGAAGTCCTTAACGCCAAGTTCCATGACAAGGAAGCCGAAATTGTTGCTCAGGCCGGTAAGCGCGGCGCCGTGACCATTGCCACCAACATGGCCGGTCGTGGTACCGATATTAAGCTGGGCGGCAACGCCGAATACCTGGCCAAGGCCGAAATGCGCCGCATGGGTATTCCCGAGGAAATTATTATCCAGTCCACCGACTTTGGCGATACCGTCAACCAAGAAGTGCTGACGGCGCGCGCGACCTTTACCGAACTGGAGAACAAATATAAAGAGCAGATTAAGCCCGAGGCCGACGAGGTCTGCAAAGCGGG
>JAEZJA010000221.1 GCA_023415895.1 Bacillota bacterium | reverse complement strand
GACCCGCAGCTTGTTCATTGAGCCCGGCAATTTGTGTTTCGATCCGGGTGTTGGTTTGTTCGAGCCCGGCAATCTGTTCCTGTAAAGAGGCGATACGCCCCTGCGCATCCTCTCGGCGACTCCTGAGGGATTCCACCGCCTCAAGCTGTGCCTCGATCTCCTTTTGCAGAGCGACCACGCGAAGCTTGGTATCGGCCAGCCGTGCGGACAGCTCCTCGCGGCGTTGGGTCAGCTCCTGCCGTCCGCCATTCATTTGGGTCACTTCGGCTTCCACAGCCGCTTTTTTAACCTGGATTTCCGCCGATTCCTTGGCGGCCTCGGCAGCCTGTGCCTTGCATTCCTCGGCACGTGCGCCCAGCGTCTCAATTTCCTGTGTAAACTCCTTGACCGCCCGCTCGTTGGCTTCAAGCTGCTCGGTCAGGCGGCGCAGATCGCCCTCAAAACGGATACGATCTTCCTGCGCCGTAGCCAGTTCGCCTTTGGCGCCGCTGAGCTGGGCTTCCACAGCCGCCGTCTCCTGCTGCAATGTTTTCCACGCTTCGTGTGCCTGTGCGGCCTTGGCCGCCAGCTCCTGCGCGGTGGCCTGCAGCCGTTCGATCTCGGCACGGCGCGACAGCAAACCGGCGTTCTTGACGCTCGATCCGCCCGTCATGGAACCGCCGGCATTGACAACCTGTCCGTCCTGTGTCACCACGCGGAAACGGTAATGGTAGCGGCGGGCCATGGCTACGGCGCAGTCCATGTCTCTGGCCACAGCTGTGCGGCCAAGCAGACTGCGCACCACGCCCTCGTATTCGGGCTCGTAGGTCACCAGCTCGGAGGCAATGCCCATGAAGCCCTCCTCCTGCTCCAGATCCTTCTCGGTCAGCAGATTCCCTTTGACTGAGGAAAGCGGCAGGAAGGTGGCACGCCCGCTGTTGGTTTCTTTGAGATAAGCAATCGCGCGCTTAGCCGTCTCCTCGGTATCGCACACAATGTTTTGGGTTGCCGCGCCCAGCGCCGTTTCTATTGCCAGCGCCAGTTCGGCGGGTGATTCCAGCAAACGCGTTACAGGACCGCGGATGCCCCGCATCATGCCCCGCTCGGACTGCTTCATAATCACCTTGACGCTTTGGGTGAAGCCCTCCATGTTGCGTTCGAGATCCTCCAGCAGACGGACACGGCGGCGTTTTTCCTCCGCATCCAGTCCCAACTGGTCAGCATGACGCTTGGCCTCTTCCAGCTTGGACGCTCTGGACTGCCAGCGCATCTCATAGCCCCGCACCGCGTTTTGCAGCCCTTCAACCTTCTCACAGCAAGCCTTGTATGACTCCTCACAGTCGGTAACCTCGGTTTTGGCCGCCGTGCTTTGCTGTGTGCGCAGAGCACAGGCCGTCGTCAGCTGTGTCAGGCGCATGGTGATCTCGGACAGAGAAGATTCACTCGTGACCGACTTGACGCGGATATCGGCCAGCTGCAGGGCAAGCGCGGATGCCTGTCGCGACAATTCCTCCACGCGCCCGGTCACTTCCTCGCTGCTGCGGAACAGATCGTCCATCTCGGAAGACAGCGTCTGCTGCTCCTGCTCAGCCTCGATAATCGACTGGCGCTTGGCTTCTACCTCGTCCAGACGACGGCGGATGTCTTCCTCGAATTCCTTGCCTCCCGCATGGGATTCCTCGATCTCGCCCTGAATACGGGCGATGTTTTCATTGTTGTGGTAAATATCGTTGCGAAGCACCGACACCTCGCTGTCGCAGCGGGCGGCTTCTTCCTCGAGCGCCTGCGCGCTGCGGCGAACCTCCTCCATACGGACGGCCAGCAGCTGAATGTCCTGTGCGATATGTTCGATTTCGGCTTCCTTTTCATCCATGCTGTCTCCGGCCTTGTCGTACTGGGTACGGGCCAGCTCGAGCTTGGAGCTGAGGTCGCGCAGCGTATCGCGGGAGGCTTCGAGAGAATTGAGCCACAGCCCGATCTCAAGCTCCCGCTTTTCGCCGGCGTATTCCAGATACTTTTTCGCCTTGGCCGCTTGTTGCTCCAGAGGACCAACCCGCTCCTCGAGCTCCTGCAGGATATCGCGCAGGCGCAGCAGGTTGTCCTCGGCAGCGTTCAGCCGCCGTTCGGCCTCGTTCTTGCGATAGCGAAATTTAGCGATGCCCGCCGCTTCCTCAAAAATCTCACGCCGCTCTCCCGATTTGGAGGCCACGATATCGCCGATACGTCCCTGCCCGATAATGGAATAGCCGTCCCGTCCGAGACCGGTATCCATAAACAGCATCTGCACGTCTTTGAGACGCACCGTCGCGTTGTTGATGAGATATTCGCTGTCCCCCGAGCGATAATAGCGGCGGGTCACCTTGACCTCGTCCGCGTCGAATTCCAGGCAGCGTGCAGCGTTGTCCAGCACGAGCGACACCTCGGCAAAACCCACGCCCTTGCGCTGAGAGGTGCCGTTGAAAATGACATCCTCCATCTTGGAGCCGCGCAGGCTTTTGGTCGACTGCTCACCCAGCACCCACCGGATGGCGTCACTAATATTGGATTTGCCGCTTCCATTCGGGCCGACGACGGCGGTCATGCCTCCCGTAAAGGAGAGCACCGTCTTGTCCGGAAACGACTTGAACCCCTGCAGTTCCAGGGACTTTAACAGCATCAGATATTCACTCCAGTATCACAAACTGTCGTCGCGCACCGGCCGGTACGCGCCAGGACAGCAGCATGATTACAAAATTTAATTCAGAAAAACAGCGCCAATATGGTGGTGATCAAGCCGGCCACCCCGATGGCAATGCTGCTCATCGCACCCTGAACCTCACCCAGCTCGATTGCCTTGGAGGTTCCTGCAGCATGGCTGGAGGTGCCGATCGCCACCCCCGCCGCAACGGGGTTTTTCACGCGAAAGAGCTTAATCAGCAGCGGGGCAAACATCGCGCCGAACACACCGGTCACAACCACCGCCGCTACCGTTACCGAAACCATACCGCCCTTTTCCTCCGAAATCCCCATGGCGATGGCCGAGGTTACGGATTTGGGAAGCATGGAGGCAACCAGCGCGTCATCCAGGCCAAACGCCCGGCATAGCGCCACCACCGAGCCGATCGAGGTCAGCGACCCGACCAAACAACCAAGCACCACCGGCAAAAAATATCGTTTCAGTGTGTCGATCTGGTTGTAGATGGTCATGGCCAGCACGGCCGTCGCAGGGATGAGCAGCATGGTGATCAGCTGGCCGCCCACGTTGAAGTTTTCATAGGGAATGTGAAATACGTTGAGTACGGCAATGCACAGCGCAATACCGATCACCAGCGGATTGGCCAAAGGGGTTTTGAGCTTATTCTGCAGCCAGACCCCCACGCCGAAGGCGGCTACACTTAATACAATACCAAAAAAAGCGGAAGACGTAAATGCATTCATTCTTTTTTCTCCTTGGAACTGCGTCGCGCAAGCCACTTGTCCTGCAGCTTGATCACGCCCGCTACAGTCAGCGAAGTCACCCCAAAGGTCAGCACGGTCGTGATGATGCAGATAAAAAACAAGGGGAGCACGCTGCTTTTGATCTCCTGAAAGACCTCCATCACACCCACGCCCGCAGGCAAAAACATGATGGACATATTCTGAAGGAGAAAATCGGATTCTTCCTTGATCTGGTGAGGCTTCACACGCTTTGTCAGCAGTAGGATGAGAAGCAGGATCATACTGATCACGCTGGCGGGAAAGGCAAAGGGCAGCACCAGTGCCACGGCCTCCCCGACCAGACAAATACCAAACAGCAAACCGATTTGCCAGAGAATTTTCATGCGGTTAATCAAGCCTTTCCATGCCGGACAGTTGTAAATTCTTCAATATATGAAAGTTTCCCGGTGCAAGGGTCGGATCACTTTGTACCGTCACCGTATACCCGGCCTGGTCAAAGCGTTGTACATTGCGGCGCTTGTGGCCGATCATGCGGGAAACGAACGCAGGAGCAATCTGAATGGTGACCACGCCCCCTTGGGGCAGCTGAGCACGCAAAGCCGTCAGTGTGCGTTCATACAACCGCTCGCCCTCGCACAATTCGCGAAAGGCGGGATGCCATGGTCCGGCCAGCCTTCCCTGCTGCATCTCCTGTCCCGCATGCAGTCCCAACCGGATCACGGGGATCCCCTGTTCTTCTTCAAAAAAGGTCAGCAGACGCGTACATAGCGTCACGGCCTGCTCGAGCGTGGGAGGCGTATAGCACCCCTCACGATAATACGCGGCCAGCGCCGTATGCTCCATCACGATGGTAGGATATAGGCGCATGGTGCGGGGCTTTAGCGCGGCAAGGCGGCGGGCGGTGGCCTCGTCCTGCTCGTCGCTGCTGGCGTACAGGCCTGTCATCATCTGCAGCCCCAGCTCCAACCCCGCCTCGTGTATGGCGGTGCTGGCACGCTCAACATCGGCGGCGGTATGGCCCCGTCCATTGGCCGCGAGAACGGCATCGTCCATGGACTGTGCGCCCAGCTCGACGGCCGACACGCCATAGTGGCGCAACAGCGACAAAACCTCGCCGTCCACCGCATCGGGGCGGGTGGACACGCGGATGCCCTTGAAGCGGCCTGCCTTCACATACGGTGCCGCCGCGTCCAGCAGCGAGCACATGACCCTGCGGTCAATGGCCGTGAAACTGCCGCCGAAAAAGGCAATTTCGGATTGTGCCGCATCGACGCGCATGGTGCGCAGTGCCGTCTCACAGGCATCCCGCACATCCTGCGCCTCGGGCTGGCGACTTGCCCCCGAAATGGCACGCTGATTACAAAAGCTGCATTGATGGGGACAACCGGCATGCGGCACAAAAATGGCCACGTTGGCATGCTTTTGTCTGCACACACTCGCCCCTCCCGTTTCAGCTGAGTTTATCATAGCCCATCAGCTTGAGAGCCTCACGCGCCGCCTGCTGCTCAGCTTCCTTCTTGCTGCGCCCGTGACCCGTACCGATCACGTTGGAATTGAGGTGAACCTCGACCATAAACACCTTGTCGTGGTCAGGCCCCGACTCACCCGTCAGGACATAATCCAGCGCCTCTTCGGGGTTTTGCTGGATGATCTCCTGGAGAGTGGTTTTGTAATCTTTAAAATGCAGGCGGCGGTGATTGGACAGCTCGGTCTCGAGAAAGGGCAGCAGAAAGGTACGTGCGCACTCCATGCCGCCGTCCAGATATATCGCGGCCGTCACCGCTTCGAAGGCATCGGCCAGAATGGACGGCCGTGTCGCGCCGCCGCTGCGCTGCTCGCCCTTGCCCAACAGCAGATAATTGCCCAACCCCAGCTGCGTCGCATAGGAATATAATGCCTTTTCACAGACCAGCGCCGCACGTAATTTGGTCAGCTCTCCCTCGGGAGCGTCGGTCTTGCGAAAGAGATAAACCGCCGTCACCAGCCCCAGCACCGAATCGCCGAGAAATTCCAGACGCTCGTTGTACGGTTCGGGCTTGCGGCGTTCGTTGGCATAGGAGGAATGGGTCAGCGCCGTCTGCAGCAGCGAAGGGTCACGGAAGGTATACCCCAGCTTGTCCATAAACAAATTGATTGCATCCATATTGGTCATCCCTCCTCCGGGCAGGGGACCTGATAGAGTTGATCCTCCACACAGGCCACCATGTCCTCGACTGTTTCAAAGGCGTCCGTTTCTTCGTCCGAAATCGGCACACCGAAGCGCTCTGAGAGCAAAAACGTCAGCTCGTACCACTCATGCGGCACGAGATTTAAGTCGTCCAGTGTGCTGGCCAGCTCGACCGCTTCTTCCTCGCACGCATAGCGCTCAACAAGCATTTGTTTAAGAAATTCGAATACCATGCACTGATCTCTGCCTTTGTCTATTGATCTATTTATCTATTTATCTATTTGTCTATTTTAATTATCGCTTGAATTATCGCTTGGTTGCGCCGCATCCTGTTGAACAGCCGCGGCAATTTGGTCGATGACGTCCTTGCGCGCAAACTCCGCTGCCACCCGGATGGCGTTTTTCACCGAATCCGCCTTGGCATTGCCGTGGGTCTTGATGACCGGCTTGCTCACACCAAGCAGCGGAGCCCCGCCATATTCGGACGTATCCATCTGTTTTTTAAAGCCCTTGAGATAAGGCTTGACCATAAGCGCCGCGAGCTTGGTACGCGCATTGGTCATAAAGATGCCCTTGATGCTCTTCATAAAGGTATCCGCCACGCCCTCCATCAGCTTGAGAATGACGTTTCCCGTAAAGCCGTCGGCAACGATGACATCAGCGGCGTTGTGGGGAATCTCGCGTGCCTCCACGTTGCCCACGAAATTGAGCCCGCTCTTCTTAAGCAGGGCATAGGCCGCCAGCTGCAGCTCGCCGCCCTTGGTGTCCTCGGTGCCGACATTGACCAGCCCCACCGTCGCCGGTTGGCCGTCACCCAGCACGTTGGTCATATAAATGCTGCCCATATGGGCAAACTGCAACAACATTTCGGGTCGGCAGTCGACATTGGCGCCCGAATCGATCAGCATAAAGGGCTTGCGGCTGCCGGGCAGCAGAGGGGCCAGCGCCGGGCGGGACACACCCTTAATACGCTTGACGATAAAGGTCGCCCCCATAATGAGCGCGCCCGTACTCCCGGCTGAAACGAAAGCATCGCCCTCGCCCGCCGCAAGACGGCGCAGTCCCTCCGCCATGGAGCAGCCCTTATGTTCCTTGAGGATGCTGCGCGGCTCATCCTCCATAGAAATGACATCGTCTGCATTGGCAATGGCAATCCCATCAAGAGAAATGCCGTTTTGGGCGGCCACGCGGCGAATCTCGGCTTCCCGGCCGGTCAGCAGAACATCCAGTCCCGTGCTGCCATACTCAGCGACAGCCAATGCCGCTCCCTTGATAATCTCGAGTGGCGCGTTGTCCCCGCCGAAAGCATCCACAATAATACGCATACGATCACACCCGACCTTTCTGACTTATTCGTGTTGTTGCTGTATCGCTCGATCCAGACTGTCGAGCGCCCGCTGCGACAAGGCCGCATAGCGCAGGCGCTTGTCCCGGATAGGTTCCTCCAGTGGAGGCAGTACGCCGAAGTTGGCACCCATAGGCTGAAAATCACGGACATTCGGATCACTGATATACCCGGCCAGTGCCCCCATCATCGTATCGCGCGGCAGCACCAGAGGAGCCTGACCACGCAGCTCACGTACCGCGTTGATGCCCGCCAGTATGCCTGACGAGGCCGATTCCATGTATCCCTCCACGCCCGTCATCTGTCCGGCAAAGTATAGGCCGGGACGGCTGCGAAAAGCGTAAGCGGGGGTAAGCAGACGGGGAGAATCCAGGAAGGTGTTGCGGTGCATCACACCATACCGCAGAAATTCGGCATCGTGCAGTGCTGGAATGAGACCAAACACCCGTTTTTGCTCACCGAATTTGAGGTTGGTCTGAAAGCCGACGAGATTGAGCATGGTGCCCTCGGCATTCTCCTTGCGAAGCTGGAGCACCGCCCAGGGTCGGTGACCCGTACGCGGGTCGCGTAATCCCACCGGCTTCATGGGGCCGAAGCGGATGGCATCGGTGCCCCGCTTGGCCAGTACCTCGATGGGCATACAGCCTTCATAAACAGCCGGGCCGTGCGAAGGCAAGTCAAAGTCATGCAGCGGCGCGGTTTCGGCCGTGATCAGCGCCTCGTGAAAGCGCTCGTATTCCTCTTTATTGAGCGGACAATTGAGATAGTCGCCCTCCTCCCCCTCCCCGCGGTCATAGCGCGAGGCTGCGAAGGACAGCTCCCTGTCCACGCTGTCGGCCGCCACAATCGGGGCAGCCGCATCATAAAAGCTCAGTGCGCCGCCGCACAATTCCCGCAGCTGTTGGGCAAAGGGCTCGGCGGTCAGCGGCCCGGTCGCAATCACCGTCGTGCCTTCCAGCTCGTCGAGCCGGGTAATCTCGCGGTGCTCCACGGTAATGCGCGGATGGGAGGTGATGCGCGCCGTGACGGCGGCGGAAAACAACTCGCGATCGACCGCCAGCGCACCGCCCGCAGGAACGGCGCACTCGGCAGCCGCCTGCATGCAGACCGATCCCAGACGGCGCATTTCCTCTTTGAAAAGACCAGCGGCGCTTTCGAGCCGCTGTGCCTTGAGCGAATTCGAGCAAACCAGCTCGGCGAAACCGGAATGATGGTGGGAGGGGGTGAATTTGTGGGGCTTCATTTCCACCAGCGTCACGTTTTCGCCCAGCTGGGCGGCCGCCCAGGCGGCTTCACAGCCCGCCAGACCGGCACCCACCACGGTGAGTGTAGTCATGCACTTCATCCTTCTATTCCTGATCGGGCTTGGACTGTGCGGCTTTGCCCTGCTTCGAACCGCCGGCCGCCTCTGAACAGCCCTCGGTCATACAGAACACGCCACCTGCCTTGCCCTTCTTTTTAAACATGGTCTTGCCGCAATGGGGGCAAACCTCACTCGTCGGCTCATTCCATGTCACGAAATCGCAGTTGGGATAATTGGAGCAGCCATAGAATACCCGGTTTTTCTTGGATTTCTTGGCCACGATGGCTCCTCCGCACTTGGGACAGATGCCGCCCGTTTCCTTGATAATCCTTTTGGTGTTCTTGCATTCGGGATAGCCGGGGCAGGCCAGAAACTTGCCGTAGCGACCGCTTTTGACAATCATTTTTCGTCCGCACAGCTCGCACTCAACGTCGCTTTCCTCTACGGGAAGCTCTATGCGTTCACCCGAGGATTTTTCCTCGGCAGCGGCCAGCGTTTGGGAAAAGCCCTGATAGAATTGATCCAGCGTTTCCACCCAATCGGATTTTCCCGAATCCACATCGTCGAGCGAATGCTCCATCGTGGCGGTGAACTCCACATCCACGATTTCGGGGAAGAGCTCCTCCATCAGCTTGGTCGTGATCTCGCCCAATGCCGTAGGTTTGAGTGCCTTGCCCTCCCGCTCGATGTATTCGCGCGTCATGATGGTGGAAATGGTCGGCGCATAGGTGGACGGACGGCCGATGCCGTTTTCCTCGAGCGCTTTAATCAGCGTCGCTTCGGTGTAGCGTGCGGGGGGCTGCGTAAAGTGCTGGTTACCCTTGAGTTCCTGCTGAAGCAGCGCCTGTCCCTCATCCAGAATGGGCAGCGGCCCGTCGGTTTCGCCCTCCTCATCCTTGCCTTCGACATACAGCACCGTGTAGCCGTCAAAACGGACGGTGTAGCCCGAAGCCTTGAATACATAGTCGCCCGCCGCAATGGTCATTTGGCAGGTATCCTGCACACAGTTGGCCATGAGGCTTGCCACAAAGCGATCCCAGATGAGCTTGTACAGCTTGAACTGGTCGGGACTGAGTGAATTCTTGACGCGGTCGGGTGTCAGCGAGGGCATGGAAGGTCGGATGGCCTCATGCGCATCCTGCGCCGAGGCGCGCGATTTGTACACGCGCGGTTTTTCGGGCAGATACTGCGCACCGTACCGTTCACGGATAAGATCGGTGCCTTCCTTGCGCGCGTCGTCGGAAATGCGCAGAGAGTCGGTACGCATATAGGTGATCAAACCGACCGCGCCCATGCCCTCAACCTCAACGCCTTCATACAGCTCCTGCGCCACCTTCATCGCGCGGCGGGCAGAAAAGCCCAGCTTGCGGCTGGCTTCCTGCTGCATGGTAGACGTAATGAAAGGTGGCGCTGGTGATAAGTTACGTACACCTTTCTTAACAGTGGACACGCTGAAAGCCGATTGTCTCAGCTCCTCGAGAATGCGGTCGGCCGTCTCTTTATCGGAAATTTTGATCTTGCCCTTTTGGGTGCCGCTGAAGCGAGCGGCAAAGGCCCGGCCGCCCTCTTGGGTGCACAGCTGGGCATCAATCGTCCAGTATTCCTCGCTGACAAAGGCGCG